>JAYFRI010000385.1:0-8276 GCA_034926015.1 Paludibacter sp.
AGCGCCGGCTAATTCACCGTCGGCATCACCGTTTTTTATCATTAAGCAACCCAGATACAAGGGATCTTTTGCTAATTTCCGGGCTTCTTCTATTGTCATTCCCTTGTTTTTCCGGATTTCGAAAAGCAAGTTAGCATATGTTTCCATGTTGGCATCCTTTTCGGGATTTACGATGGTGGCTTCGTGCAGGTGAGTCAGGTTGTTTTCGGCAGCCAGTTTTTCAATTTCGGTTTCGTTACCTATTAAAATCAGTTTGGCTGTTTTTTCTTTTAAAATAATGTCGGCAGCTTTCAGTGTGCGTATTTCCGTTCCTTCGGGTAAAACAATGCGTTGCAGATTGTTTTTTGCACGTTCGAAAATTTGGTCCAGTAAATTCATATTCAATTGTATAATGTGTGTTGTTGTATTCGGCGAGAGAAGTATTCAACGGGCTGAAAAACGCTGCAAAGATAGTGGTTTTTTGTAGAATTGCAATGTAGAGATGGCAATTTATTGTAAATATATGATTTCTCGTGATGTGCGTCAATGTGTGTTGTGAAATATTAAATTGAAGTATTACAGCAGGATAGATAAATAAATTGTGAATTATTTGATTTTTGTTGTTATTTTTGTACTCAAATCAACAACGATGATGAATATGAAAATAGTTGCCTGCTATTCAGAATATGCTTCTCAAATACTCGATATTTTTAATGATGCAATTCTGAATACAACAGCATTGTATGATTACAAGCCCTGGACTATGGAGACCATGAAGGTGTGGTTTGCCACCAAAGAACAACACAATTTTCCTGTTATTGGCATTGTAGACGACGAAAACCGGCTAATGGGATTTGGTTCCTATGGTCAGTTTAGGCTACGACCTGCCTATAAATATACGATCGAAAATTCGGTGTATGTTCATCGGGATCATCGTGGAAAGGGGTTGGGAAAGCTGCTTCTTCAGGAAATAATTAAGCACGCTATCGCACAGGATTATCATGCTATCGTTGGTGTGATTGATGCAACAAACAAAGTAAGTATCGGACTTCATCGTCAGTTGGGTTTCGAAGAGGTAGGAACTTTTAAGCAGGTTGGTTTTAAATTCGATCAATGGTTGGACGCTGTATTTATGCAACTTATTCTACCAACACCTCAACATCCGGTGGGTGAGTAAGCAGCAACGCCATGTTTTTTTACATTTTTATTTTTCTGAAAAGATATTCGGCTGGTTGAATGTGATTATTCTATGAGTTTCATTACATCGTTCACATTTAAGTGTGCCAGTATTTCATTGTCGCTGTTGATCATGTTGTCAAAAAGTTGTAGTTTTTCTTCCTGAAGTTTGATTATTTTTTCTTCGATTGTATTTCTGCTAATAAATTTATAAACAAAAACTTTGTTGAGCTGCCCCATGCGATGCGCCCGATCGAAAGCCTGCGCTTCGGCTGCCGGATTCCACCAGGGGTCGAGTAAAAATACATAGCTGGCGCTTGTAAGATTCAGACCCAGGCCTCCGGCTTTGAGCGAAAGCAAAAAAATCTGTGTGTCGGTGTCGTTCTGAAAACGCTCTACCTCTTTCTTTCTGTCTTTTGTGGCTCCATCCAAATAGCAGTATGTTATTTGTTTACTGTCGAGATAATTTTTATAAAGTTTCAGATGCTCAACAAAGGAGCTGAACACTAATACCTTGTCGCCGATAGCAATCACTTCATCCAGCATTTGACAAACGGTTTCGAACTTGCCCGAGTCATCGGAATAATTTTCATCCGTCAGCAGTGGATGATTGGCCGTTTGCCTTAACCTGAGCAAGCCTTCGAGCAAAATTACCGGACTTATTTTGTCGTTTTTGTTTTTGCTCTCGAGAAATTTGTCGCGGTAACTGTTGCGGATATCTCGGTAAAATTGTTGCTGTTCGCTTGTCATATCGCACCACTGAACAATAATTGATTTTTCGGGCAATTCGGTAAGTACTTCCGATTTGTTGCGCCGCAATAGAAATGGTTTAAGCAGCTGTCGGTACAATTCCTGTTTTTCGGAGAGTTTACAGGCACGTGTAAAATTACTTTGCGAGCCTAACATGTTTCGGTTGAAAAAATGTACCAGCGACCATAAATCGGTCAATGAATTTTCGAGTGGAGTACCTGTTAAGGTGAGGAATCGTTTTGCCTGAAGAGACAGACATGCCATCGCAGTGTCCGATTGCGGGTTTTTGATGGCCTGAGCCTCGTCCAGTATAACGTAGTGAAACGGAATGGAGGTTAAAAACTGTTTATCGCGTCGTAAAATGCCATAACTGACAAGTACGATATCGACATTTTTAAAGTCTTCGGCATTTCGGGTTCTCTGATTACCAGCGTGAACATGTACTTTTATTTGGGGTGTAAATTTTGCTGCTTCCTGTTCCCAGTTGTAAATCAGACTTGTGGGAACTACCAACAAATTGAGCCCGCCATTTTGTTCTTTCATCCACTGCATCAAACACAAAGTTTGAATTGTTTTTCCCAATCCCATGTCGTCGGCCAGGCAGCCACCTAAGGATAGTTCATCGAGTAAACGCATCCAGTTGTAGCCTTGTTGCTGATAATGCCTGAGTTCGCCATTAAAGTTTTTAGGTAAATCAAAATTTTTATCCAGGCTTTGCTTAAGCAGTCGGCGCATGTTGTCTTTTATCGACAAAGCTACTGTCGGTTTTTTTTGCAAAGTATTGGCTACCACGCAGTGATATTTTGCTATAACAGCTTTGCCATTTTCTATTTTACAGAGTTCGGCCATGGTTTTGTACTCGTCGAACCAGGTCTGCGGGATCTGAACGTATTCACCGCCGGGAAGCAGCATTTGGTGCTTGTCCAACCGAATGTAAGTAAGGATGCGGATAAATGGGATTTCGTAAGAGCCAAACTTCACCCGACCTTTGATGTCGAACCAGTCATGCTCTTCTTTCATTTCTACGAAAATGCTTCTTTCACCCAAAAATATCTGATGAGTGTCGTTGTCTCTTTTTTCGAATTTAATTTCTATCCCTGTAGTTTCAACAGCTTTGTAGTTGTCATTCAACCATTCAACTCCGAGGTTGTAAGGCATTCTTTTTACCAGGGCATTCAGGTTTAATCCAATTTCATTCAGGGCATCAATGTATAGTTGTTCCAGTGCAAAATCACGCTCTACCTTGTAGATAACATAGGAATTGTCCTGTTTCTCCAGTTTTGTTAACGCTCCGCTTTGTCCGGCCCAAAAGAGAAAATTCTGATATTCGAAAACAAGTTCGAAAACAAGACTTTTCTGAGAAGTGTCAATTGCTTCGTTTTCGAAAAGAGAAATTTGTTGTATTTGTGATAGTTCTTTTACTCTTAGCGTGGCATTTGTCATTCCCGGAACGGTAATAATGTCGAATCCGGATGGCACAATTCGGTTCGAAGGTATAAGTGGCAATATCACTTTTTGTATATATTCCTCCATATACTGTTGGACCACTGTTACAAGATTTTTGTTGAAAAAAGGAATGAGTTTGGAACCATCGACTTCTTCTTCGAACTCAAATATTTTGTTTTTCAGTAATACACGTGCTCTTTTTCGTGACACAAGCAGTCCTCCCGATAAATCGATCTGTTTTTTTCTACAGCTGATGTTCAGGGAGTAATTGATCTCTCCGGCTTGTATATCGAAGCAATAGAGCAATTCGGGCAACTCCTGTTCGATATTTATTTTTATCCATGTGAAAGGAAATTTGCCCTGTGGCAGATACAGGGGTTTGTCCGAAATCAAATCAAAAAAAGCATTTTGGTTGGTTTCGATGTATTCAATCAGATAGTCCTTAATGTATTGTAGTTCGCGCGGCAAGTTTTTGCCATCTAAGTATTTTTGCCTTAACTTGTCCCATGAATCTGTTTTCTTTTCGTTTACTTTTGAAACAATCGACTCTTTTTCGAGTTTTGTACAAATAAGGAAAAGCTGCTCGTCGGTTTTGTCGAATAAATGCTTGTAGTTGTTTTTGTTCTGAGTTGTTATTTTTACCGATTGAGTTGAGAATATTCCTTTGTCATCAGTGTCGACTACCACACACTCGGGGAAACAACCTAAATGTCCCATGCTATGCAGCGTAAAAGCTACAACCTGATGTATGGAATTATTTTCATTCATAATTATAAAAGTAAAAAACAGAGGTCAGTAAAAATAAAAATTCGTTCGTTCGACAAAATCTTCAAAAATACAAAAATCGCATTGTATCAACAAAAAAACCGACCCAAAATTTTTTATTTTTGGATCGGTTTTTTTATTTCAGTTGGAACGGAAGCAGAATATTGAATTTTTCTATGCTTTCTACTGCAATTTTCTATTTAAGTCCTAACTTTTTTAGTATCTCTTTGGGTATCGCATCTTTGTGTACAACGATGTTGATTGTTTTGTGTTTTACAAATGAATCGCTGGCATACCAGATACCTTTGTATTTATTGTCTGTCCCCCAGGAGTTTTTTACAAGGTAGTATTTTGTTCCGTTCTGGTCTTTGGCCGTTCCGTATATCACCATACCATGGTCGTCGGTGGTTTGGTAGTTGTCAAAATCGCGCTGACGAATCTCTTGTGTTACATTTACTTCGGGTTGAGGTCCTTTCACTTTGTAAATTTGTTCTTCCATTTCTTTTTGTGAAATATTGAGCCATTTTGCCTGATCGGATCCCGGGAGGTTCTCCTTCTTTACTTCAGGGTTTACGGCCACGCCATTGCGGGTGAAGCCTTTTTCGCTAACATCCGAGCCCCAGGCTATTGTGAACCCATTGTCGATGGCATAATCGAATACTTTGGCAAACTCGTCCAAAGGCAGGTTATACGATTCTTCCCAACGCCAGTTGTCGGGGATTTCAATTACAAATTTTGAGTAAAATGGATGATGGGTGAACGACGTTAGAGACACATAATCGTCCATGTTCAGTCCTAAAGATTGGGCGTAAGTTACAGGTGTATATTTCTTGCCGTTGGCCACGAATTCTTTAGGGCGTTCGCCCAAATATGCATCAAGTATTCCTGTGAAACCTTTTTTCCATGCTGTGGAGAGTTTTTTGTTCGGATTTTTAACGAGCGTTTTTACATAAGCTTCGGTAAGCGCATCCAATTCGCCATGTCGGTGTTTTTCTTCTCCGTAGTTGAGTCCGCTCATTTCCGATTCGGGTACAATGCCGTAATTTTTTAAAGTGTACATCACGTCGTAGAACGAACCACCGCCTGCAAAATTGATTGTTCCATTCATGCGAACAAATTTATCGGCTTTGTCGGTATATGATTGATGTACAACAAACATTTCCGACAAATCAACGGTAGGTTTGCCCATCCGAAGTAACTCAGCTTCGAAAAATCCCAGCGCCGAAAAGCTCCAGCAGGTGCCCGAACTTGCCTGGTTTTTTACAGACGTTATTTTGTTTTCTTTTATCGTGGTAAAACGAAATGTGTCGACGGCTGTTGTGTCTTTTTGTGCTGAAACAGCCATTGTGCTTGCTGCAAAGGCTGCAATAAGTAAAAATTTATTCATTTGGCTTTTCTGTTTTGTGTTCCCGGCTTCATGTGTTCATTTAAAAATGAAACATGAAACCGGGAACATGAAATGATAATTATTTCGCAGGAATATTGGCTAAAGTAGCTTTCAGATAGTCCCAGAATATTTGTACTGTAGCAATGTTTACTTTTTCGTCGGGCGAATGTGGATAGCGAATGGTTGGTCCAAACGAAATCATATCCATTTTTGGGTAGTGTGTTCCTAAGATTCCACATTCCAATCCGGCGTGAATAATCATTACTTTTGGTGTTTTTCCGTATTTCTCTTCATACACTTTAGTCATTTCTTTCAGAATCGGCGATTCCAGATCGGGTTTCCAGCCCGGATAACCACCCGTAAATTCAACCTTTCCACCTGCCAACACAAATGCGCTCTCGATTTGCGAAGCCAGTTCTTCTTTGCGCGATTCCACCGAGCTGCGAATCAATGATTTCAATTCCACCGACTTTCCGTTCGACTTGATGATGGCTAAGTTGTTAGATGTTTCCACTACAGTGGGCAATTCCGGAATAAAGCGGAAAACGCCATTGAAACAAGCTGTAACGCCATTGATAAGGTCGTCCTGAACTTCTTCGGGCAACAAACCTGTTGGCAGTTCTACCTGATCAACCGAGAAGGTAATGTTATTTTCAACGCCTTTGTATTCTTCAATAAAAAGCTCTTTCAATTCATTTACCAAATCGATAATATCTTCAACGCCTTCGGCCGGAACAGTAATCACTGCAAATGCTTCGCGTGGGATGGCATTGCGCAGACTTCCACCATCGATGCTTGCCAGGCGGGCTTCGTATTCTGCTACTGCATCTTTCAGAAAGCGGAACATCAACTTGTTGGCATTAGCCCGCTGTAAATGAATATCAACACCTGAGTGACCACCTTTAAGTCCTGTAAGTGAGATTTTTAATGCTACATCTCCGTCGGGTACTTCCACTTCGTTGTAAGCAAAACTGATGTTTGCATCCAAACCTCCGGCACAACCCACATACAATTCACCTTCGTCTTCCGAATCCATATTGATAAGAATGTCACCTTTCAAAAAGTTGGGTTGCAACCCGAATGCACCAAACATACCGGTTTCTTCGTCCACAGTGATAAACATTTCGATAGCCGGATGAGGAATGTCTTTCGATTCGAGCACCGCCATGGCGGCTGCCACACCTATCCCGTTGTCGGCACCGAGTGTAGTGTCTTTTGCAGTTACCCAGTCGCCATCGATGTAGGCCTGGATAGGATCTGTTTCGAAAACGTGAGCCACGTTACTGTTTTTTTGTGGCACCATGTCCATGTGCGCCTGAAGAACAACGGCTTTACGGTTTTCCATGCCCGGAGTGGCCGGTTTACGTATTAATACATTACCTATTTCGTCGCGTAATGTTTCGAGGCCGAGCGATTTGCCAAAGTCTTCGAGGAATGTTGCAATTGGTTCTTTTTTACCTGATGGTCGGGGCACTTGTGTAAGACTGTAGAAATGTTGCCAAAGCGCTTTGGGCTCTAGTTGGCGAATGTCGTTTGAGTTCATATTTAATCGTTTATTTGAATAATTATTCTGTTTTCGTAAATGCAAATATCCGTATTTTTTTTGGATTAAGTAAGAGTATTATGGTTTTTTCATTAAAATAAATCCTTATGCAGTTGACTAAAGAACTTCATTGCTTCTGTAATCAAATGCAAAGTAGGGAGTCCGGTTGCTTTTTTACTTTTTAACCCTGATGGAAATTATTTTAGCCGTTAAAATTCAATCCATGCATCACAGCGGTATGACTTTTTTTTGTTGCACAGCTGATCCCGATTGTTTTGATTGTCGTTTTACTGTTATTTAAAAAAAGAGTATATTTGCACTCTTTGGATGCGAACTTATTTTGGTACGCTGAAAATAAATTTAATTAATTGATAAACAGTTATGAGTATACTTCAGGATACGGGAAAATATATATTGCTTATGAAGAGGGTGATGGTTTCGCCCGACAGATGGCGTATGTTTTTCCGTCAGTTTCCAAAAGAACTTGAGAAGTTAGGACTGCAATCTTTGCCTATCGTTATCATTATATCGATATTCATAGGTGCAATTATGACCATTCAAACAAAACTAAATACCGAAAATCCATTGTTGCCGGCTTATAGTACAGGGTTGGTGACAAGAGATACGCTTTTGCTCGAATTTTCGTCGACAATTCTTTGTTTGATATTGGCAGGAAAAATCGGATCGAACATTGCTTCCGAAATTGGAACGATGCGGATCACCGAGCAGATTGATGCACTTGAGATTATGGGTGTAAATTCGGCTAACTACCTCATTTTGCCTAAAATTGTTGCTTTTGTTGTAATGATGCCTTTTTTGGTGATTTTCAGTATGGCAGTAGGATTGCTCGGAGGATATTTGGTGGGAGTTTTTTCGGATGTGATTACTACAGCCGATTATTTGTTGGGAATTCAGTATGCATTTATTCCGTATTACGTGTTTTATTCGCTTGTAAAATCATTGGTTTTTGCTTTTCTGATTTCATCGGTCGCAGCTTATTATGGTTATTATGCCAATGGCGGTGCGCTCGACGTAGGTAAGGCGAGTACCAATGCGGTAGTCAATAGCAGTATTTTGATTTTATTCTTTAATCTTCTGATTACTAATTTAATGCTTAATTGATTGTTGCTTAGTAAAGACGTAAATTCACAAAAAGATGATTGAAGTAAAAAACATAGATAAATCGTTTGACGGTGTTCAGGTACTTAAAAACGTATCTGCAGTTTTCGA
>JAYFRI010000127.1:0-1683 GCA_034926015.1 Paludibacter sp.
AAAGATGATTTGTTCTTTAGCAGGCTGTAATACGTGCCACGTAAGACTTCAGCAAATCATTCAGATTTTTCTTTTCTCTGATACTATTATTATATAAATATATTTACATTTCGTGTTTTGAAAGTGCAGTTTTTTGATTTATTGAGTATTAACTACAAAAAACTGCACAAAAGATAACGAAGACAATAAAAAATCAACAAATGAAAACAACAGCATTTACCGATATACACATTGCACTGGGTGCAAAAATGCATGAATTTGCAGGTTATAATATGCCTATTGAATACAGTGGCATCAGCGACGAACATCTGACTGTTCGCAATGGAGTTGGTGTATTCGATGTTTCGCACATGGGCGAATTTTGGGTGAAAGGCCCTCATGCACTTGAGTTTTTACAAAAAGTAACCACAAACGATGTATCGGCACTTACAATAGGAAAAGTGCAATACACTTGTTTCCCCAACGGGAAAGGTGGCATTGTGGACGATTTGCTTGTGTATTATTTTGAGAAAAACAAGTATCTGCTTGTTGTCAATGCTTCGAACATTGAGAAAGACTGGAACTGGTGCGTGGCCAACAATTCGGTAGGTGCCGAGCTGGAAAATGCTTCAGAGTGGATGGCTCAATTGGCCGTTCAGGGACCTAAAGCTACCGAACTACTGCAACAGCTAACAACGGTGGATCTTTCCCAAATTCCTTATTATTCATTTGCTACCGGATCATTTGCCGGGGTTGATAATGTGATTCTTTCCAACACAGGTTATACCGGTGCAGGCGGTTTTGAATTATATTTCTATCCCGAAGAAGGAAATAAAATTTGGACTGCTTTGTTCGAAACGGGTGCTGCTTATGGTATTAAACCCATCGGATTAGGTGCCCGCGATACTTTACGACTCGAAAAAGGTTTTTGCTTGTACGGCAATGACATTGACGATACTACTTCGCCTATCGAAGCCGGTTTGGGATGGATTACTAAATTTGTTGATAGCAAAGATTTTATCGATCGTCCGCTGCTCGAAAAACAAAAAGCCGAAGGAGTTTCCCGCAAACTTGTTCGTTTTGAACTGACAGAGCGTGGCATTCCCCGCCATGGTTATCAAATTGTAAATGAACAAAATGATATTATCGGCGAGGTAACTTCGGGGACAATTCTCCCTGACTCAAAGAAAGGAATTGGTATGGGTTATGTGCAATCGGCTTACAGCAAAGCAGGTTCGAAGATTTACATTCAGATCAGGAATAAAAACCTGGAAGCCAATATTGTAAATAAATAAAAAACAGCTGACATTTTTTTGGATTAAAAGAAAAAACAGGTAACTGCCACACATTCAGTTGGGCAGTTACTTTCCAAATCTTTGCAAAAGGTTGTATGACTGATAAATACCAAGTTCGCCCGACTTGCTTAAATCTGATAAACCTTTGGCATCTTCGCCGATAAAGAGGTAAGTCAATGCACGATTAAAATAGGCCTCTGCAAACTCTGCATCACAACTAATTGCCTTCGAGTAATTATAAATGGCCGAACTAAAATCTTTTTGCGTACAAAGAATGTTGGCTTTATTGTAGTAGGCAAATGCAAAGTCGGGCTGCATTTCAATAACTTTATCATAGTCGCGCATAATCATCTCAACATTGAACTGGGTTTGTCTTTCGGCAAGAAGCCTGGTATTTTTATCGGTCATA
>JAYFRI010000331.1:0-15807 GCA_034926015.1 Paludibacter sp.
GCCCACTACCAATAGTTTTTACAACTTTGTATTTACCGCGTGACTTCTGGATAATTTGTACACTTAAACTTCCCGACCTGTTCTTTAAATTTCGTAAAAACATAGCTAAAATAATTTGCAACACCCAAAATTACACAATTAATTTTGTAACATGCTGATTTAATATTGTTTAATTTCTTAAAAATTTTAAGTGCGGAAAACAGGAGAGAACGAATAACGGATGGTTGCATTTCAAAATAGCGATAGAAAACACATTGTCTTTTCTTTTATTTTCCAATTTGGCCAACATATTCAAGCTTGCGGCCCGGCCGATAGCTTGCTTTGAATTTATTTCTTCTTTGCGGCCCGGCCGCAAGCCCCAATTTTTTTAATTTCATGCTTTCGGCCGGGGCGCAAGCTTACTTTAGAATTTTTTCTTGCATTCGGCCGGGCCGCAAGCTTGTTTCAAACTAATTTCTTGTTTTCGGCCGCGCCGCAAGTGCCAATTTATTTGATTTCTTGCTTTCGGCCGCGCCGCAGGCTTTGCCAAAGCAGATTTTTTTAAAAATTTCTGTTCAGTTAATGCAATCAAAATGCTGTGTTCAGTTTATTCTAAGCTTTGCTGTTCAGTATTTGCTCCATGGTTTGCCACAATTTATCATCTCCGGGCACAGGAGCAGTGATTTGAATCAGCTGTTTGGATACAGGATGAATAAATTCAATGTTTCGGGCATGCAAACTAATGCCGCCATTCGGGTTGGAGCGCGGGAAGCCGTATTTCAAATCGCCTTTGATGGGGCAACCCATTTTGGCCAGCTGACAACGGATTTGATGATGACGACCTGTTTCGAGATGAATCTGAAGCAGATTATAGCTATCGGAGTGGGCGATAAGTTGATAGGATAAAGCAGCTTTTTTGGCATTCGGTACCATTTTGTCGTGTGCCACCGATTTATTCTGCTTTTCGTTTCGCAACAGAAAATGTTCTAAACGGCCTTCGGGTTGAGCTGGTTTTTCCTTTACAATGGCCCAATAGGTTTTCTTCACCTCCTGGTTTTTAAACATTTCGTTCAGGCGTGTCAGTGCCTTGCTGGTTTTGGCAAAAAGCACAACGCCACTCACCGGTCTGTCGAGCCGATGCGTCACACCTGTAAACACTTCCCCGGGTTTATTGTATTTCTCTTTCAGGTACTTTTTTATGGTTTCCGAAAGGGGTTCATCTCCTGTTTTGTCGCCCTGCACAATTTCCGAGCAGGTTTTGTTCACAGCAATGATATGGTTATCTTCGTAAAGTACTGTCATTTCTTTGTGTCAATGTTGAAGTGTTCAATCGTTAAACTGTTGAAGCGTTGAATTGTCAATCACCAAATTCTCAAATTCTCAAATTCTCAATCTTGAATTTACCCGATCACCGCATCAACTATTGAGCGTTGACGAACAGCTTCGTAGAGCAAAACTCCGGTAGCTACCGACACATTCAGCGAAGCAATGCTGCCCGACATGGGAATACTCACCATTTCGTCGCACAAACGGAGATGATCAGGAGAAACGCCTTCGTCTTCGGCTCCCATTATAAATGCAATAGGTTCGGAAAGAATGGCTTGTGTATAGTTCTTCGTCGCTTTTTCGCTTGCTGCCACCAACTTAATGCCCGATGCAACAAGAAATTTAAGTGCATTTCCCAGATTTTCTTCGCGGCATACAGGGATAGAAAGCAAAGCGCCGGCCGAAGTTTTTATTGCATCTGCACTGATAGAAGCGCCTCCTTTGCTTGGAATGACAATGGCATCGACCCCTGCACATTCGCAGGTACGGGCTATCGCTCCGAAATTACGCACATCGGTAATACCATCGAGCACCACAATAAAAGGCATTTTGCCCTGTTCATAAATGCCGGGAATAATGTCTTCGATGCGTTGATAAGCCACTGGAGAAATAAAAGCAATAGCTCCCTGATGGTTCTTCACCGTCAGCTTGTTCAGTTTTTCGAGCGGAACGTACTGAACAGGAACATGCATGCCATTGAGCGCAGCAAAAAGCTCTCTCGACAATTCACTTGTCATGTCGCGGCGCATCAAGATTTTATCAATTTCCTTTCCGGCCTGAATGGCTTCTATTACGGCTCTTATCCCGAAAATCATATCTTTCTCGGGGCGTTGTTTGTTTTTGTAGTTTATCATTTTTTATTAATCTGTTTTCGTTCAATGAAATGAGTTCATCTGTACTAATCTATCTTCGGTTTGCAAACTTACACAAAAACAATGAATTGTAAGCAATTTGCTGAAAAATTGGCTGTGTTTTCCCCATTACGAAACAGGATTTAGAAGATATAACTTATGGTTGCCATTGCACGATGGTTAGTGGCTGCTGAGCTATTTTCTATTCTTCCGTTCCCCTGAATTTTTCCATAATCGGCCGAAGTAAGCTCATATTCAAAACCGAGTTTAAAGTTGGATAAATTGTAGGTAATGTGTGGAGCAATCCTGTAGATTCTGTCCATCAGCTGCTGAGTGTCGGCATAAAATCCATATCCGTAAGCCGTTATTATTCCGGCTGCATCGATGTTGAGATTTTCATTTGTACCTAAATTCTGTGAAATCCCCATGAAAATGCCTGCTTGTACTTTTGTTCCGTACACTATATTCAACCACGAACTCAGGGTGTTGAAATTCGTATACACAATATTGTTTGTTGTAGATTTGTTGCTAATGCCATAACCACCAATCATTAAATGGTCGCTCAGGTTCTGTCCGTAAATGGCTTTGGCTTTGATCTGTAGTTGATTGTCGGCATATTGGGTATAAGCCACAGCGCTACCCGAAGTTAAGCTTGCATCATTGATTTTAAGCGTTTTGGTATCGAAGCCGACACCCGATATCCAATGCTTGCTTTTGCTTTCGAGACCAACAAAAATATCGGGTAACAAGGCGTTTTTCAAATAGGAGGGACTTGCACCCAGGGGACCTTGCGACATATACTGCATTTGATAATTCACTGAGCCTATAACTGAAAGTTCATTCGTAAGCATACGTTTCGCACGCACTTGCGGACTACGATTGAAAGGCTGAAACGGACTTCCTGTATTCAGCGATGGAACGGTGGGTAAAACACTGCCAAACAATGGATGCCAGGTTTGTCCTACAAGTAATTCTGTTTTCTCCCAGTTCAGTTTCAGATAAGCCTGACGAATACGTATCAGATAATAACTTGTAGAAATACCGGCAAAGTCACATTCAATTTTAGCAGTAGATTTAGCGCCCATTATTGGAGTTCCTCTAAAATCAATGCCTAGTCGGGTGGCCACGCTCAGCATTTCGGCATTAGGCACTGCATTTTTGTCCTTACCATTCGTATTTATATCCACCGGTTTCGGAAAAATACTAAATAGTCCGTCGAGCACTTCAAAATTTTGTCGGGAATTAATATAAAAATCATTTCTTACAAATCCGTATAATTGATAGCCAACCGAAGGATCGGCAGCAAAACCATTTAACAAAGAGAAAAGCAGAAATGGCAATAGAAAAAGTTTTTTTGAATTCATAAAAATTACAGTTAGGTATTCATCCTAATAAGTTTGTAGATGAGTAATTTTGTTACTCTTTTATGCACATAAATGTTCGATAAGAATTTTAGTTCCAATACCGAAGAGAATAATTCCTCCGAGTATCTCAACATTTATTTTTATTTTCTGTCGGAATCTCACGCCAATAAAGACCCCAATAACACTAAACATAAAACTTGTAATGCCGATAATTGTAGCCGCATTCACAAATTTTTCAGGATACGGAACAAACACAATACCCGTAGCCATGGCGTCGATGCTTGTTACAAATGCCAGCGCAATAAGTGTTTTCCATTTAAACGGGTTATGCGATACATCGCATTGCGGATTGATAGGGTGAAGACCTTCGATAAACATTTTCACTCCAATAATTCCTAATAAAATAAAGGCAATCCAATGATCGTAAGTGGTTATTTGACTGGCAAAACTATAACCTGCAAAGTATCCAATCACAGGCATCAGCGCTTGAAAACCACCAAAAAGCACTGCCATTCTTAATGCTTTTTTTAATTTAAATCTTTTCAGACAAATGCCTTTGCTTATCGATATTGCAAAGCAATCCATAGCAAGGCCAATGCTGATAACAATGATGGAGAGAAAATCCATAAATCAAAATTTGAGAATTAGAACATTTGAAGATTTTTAAATGAAAGAAATTGAAATAATTAAGAAGATTTGCCAACTCAATAGAGTTAACAAATCTTCTCTTTTAATTTTCAAATTCTCAAATCGTTAAATTCTCAAATCATCTTTTTTACTTGTTCGTACACATTTTTACCTGTGAATCCTAATTTTTCGTCGAGTACTTTGAACGGAGCCGAGAAACCAAAAGATTCAAGTCCGAAAACCTTACCGTTGGCACCTACCAAACCTTCGAGGTTCACCGGAAGTCCGGCAGTTAAACCAAATATTTTAGCTCCTTTAGGCAATACACTTTCCTGATATTCGGCCGACTGACTGCGGAACAAACCTTCGGAAGGAACCGACACCAAGCGGATTTTTATACCATCGGCACGTAGTAAAGCTGCTCCTTCGTTCAAGGTGGCAACTTCAGAACCCGAAGCAACTAATATCACATCCGGATTGCCATCGCATTCTACAACATAACCACCTTTTTCAGCTTGAGCTGCATCAACCTTACGTCCGTTAGCCGAAGGAAGATCTGCAATGTTTTGACGGGAAAGAATCAGGCCGGTAGGAGTAGAGGTGTTCTCCAATGCCATGCGCCATGCCACTGTACATTCTTCCACATCAGCCGGACGAAGCACCAACATTGAGTTATGACCTTTGTGATTTTTCAGTTTTTCCATCAAGCGGATTTGTGCTTCCTGTTCAACTGGCTCGTGAGTTGGTCCATCTTCGCCAACGCGGAAAGCATCGTGAGTCCAAATAAATTTAACAGGTTGTTCCATCAAGGCAGCCATGCGTACCGCTGGTTTCATGTAGTCGGAGAATACGAAGAAAGTAGCGCAAGCAGGAATTACACCTCCGTGCAGACTCATACCGATACAAACACAAGCCATTGTTAATTCAGCCACACCAGCCTGAAGAAATGCTCCCGAAAAATCGCCTTTAGTAAATGCTTTTGTGTTTTTAAGGAAACCATCAGTTTTGTCAGAGTTCGACAAGTCAGCGCTTGAAACCACCATGTTTTCAACTTGTTTTGCAAGTTCGGCCAATACAGTTGCCGAAGCCGCGCGCGTTGCTTGTCCCGGTTTCTGAACTACAGCATCCCAGTTTACGATAGGAGCTTTGCCCGAGAAGAAAGTCTCTAGTTTGGCAGCCAATTCAGGATTTGCTTTTGCCCATTCAGCTTTAGCAGCATATTTTGCAGCAACAATGGTTTCTAATTCGGCAGCACGTTTAGCATATAAAGCCTTGGTTTCTTCGAAAATTACAAACGGATTTTCAGGATTTCCACCTAAGTTTTTAATACTTTCAACATACGAAGCTCCACCTTCGCTCAATGGCATTCCGTGTGTAGCACATTGGTTTTCGAAGCTCGAACCATCAGCTTTACGCGCACCTTTGCCCATAATTGTTTTACCAATAATCAGGGTTGGTCTTTCTTTTTCAGCCTTAGCTTCGGTAAGTGCAGCGCGGATTTGTTCTGCATCATTTCCATTGATTTCAATAATTCTCCATCCCCACGAAGCATATTTTTGTGCAGTATTTTCGGTACTTACATCTTTTGTTTCAGTCGAAAGCTGGATGTCATTCGAATCATAGAACATAATCAGGTTGTCCAATCCGAGGTGACCGGCCAAACGACCTGCTCCCTGAGAGATTTCTTCCTGAATTCCACCATCCGAAATAAAAGTATAAATTGTCTGGCTCATTACATCACCAAAACGAGCTTTAAGGAATTTGGCTGCAATAGCAGCACCTACTGCATAAGTGTGGCCTTGTCCGAGAGGACCTGAAGTGTTTTCAACACCACGCATAATGTCTACTTCGGGGTGTCCCGGGGTTGGGCTATTCCATTGGCGGAACTGAGCCAGTTCGTCCATGCTGTATTTACCTGCACAAGCCAATACCGAATAAAGCATTGGCGACATGTGACCAGGGTCGAGGAACATACGATCACGACCTTCCCATTTCGGATTTTTAGGATCATATTCCAGAAATTCAGAATAAAGTACATTGATAAAATCAGCACCACCCATGGCACCACCCGGATGACCTGACTTAGCTTTTTCCACTGCCGATGCTGCCAAAATACGGATATTATCGGCTGCACGATTTAATGTTTGTGTTGAATTCATAAATTATTATTTTTTTTTGATTGTTGTTTCTTTTTTTCAAAATTTATACCCTACTACATAGTTCAACGTCCAGGCCGAACCTGTTGTTTTGCCAAAACCCGGAATGTACCAGGGCGACATTGTTCCAATAGGGTCTTCACCAATGAGATTTTTATTTCGGGCTGTCCAACCCATAAATATATTTTTAGCTATTTCTACGCGTATTCCTGCTACAATCTCGAACCACATTTTCGAAGCCGATTCGTCTATATAATTCATTGTCTGGCTTTCATTCCAATAATCGTCGGTGATCACCACATTGGTCAGGTCGTATTTAAAATTTGCAAATCCCAGTCGACCACCTACAAAAAAAAGATTATTTTCGGTTTTCTTGTTGTTTTTTGATTTCATCAAATTAAAATCGATACCAACCCTTCCGAAAACTCCATTTGTCTTAAAACCAACCAGATTTTCTGTTGTCTTGTCGACTCCGGCATAACCCATTTCTATCACAGGGAAATATTTCCGTTTTAAATTTACCAACACAGCTGCTTCGTACGAATAGGTTTCGTTGCCCGATAGTAATTTTTTAAAAATCGGAGAGATGTCCACATCTAATCTAATGCCATTGAACAAAGGTGTGAATACAGTATCTTTTGGAGCTGTTTTTACCTGAGCAGTGGCAGAGAAAACACCGACTAACAGCAGTAAGCTAAAAATGATAAATTTGTATGTTCTCTGCATTTGTTGTGTTGATGTCACGGTTAATAATTGATACTGAATCGATAAAATGACCTGTCGAAACAATTTCGTCGATGCTGTGTGCAACTACACACCCACATTCGAGCGATAAGTAATACCTGTCGTTGTTCGTGTGAAATATCGAAATTGTATCAGTTGTATTGTTAAATCGAACGATATAGTCAGTCTGTTCTATCGTTTTTTTAAGTGGAATGTTGATCGACTTGATACTCGTTTCTTTGTTGTACAACAACGAGTCTGTACCAAGCCCCATGACCCAAATGCTGTCGATAGTCAAAGCCGATTTAGAGTAAATTTTCGTGGTGCTGTCCATTGTCTTTTTATAAAATCCAACCTGCATCAATACATTCTTCTCTTGTGTGCAGTTTTCGGTCTGTGTGCAGGCAGACAAAAAAAACAGAGCAAATAAATATATGTTTCGAAATAATTTCATAATCGAGTGTTGCTTCAGTTAATAATTACATGAGCATGCTTACTTCTTTTTTCAATAATTTTGAAGCAATCTCTGTTGGTGTTTGTTCGGCCGATGAATATACCTGAATTATAATTTCAGCTAATTTAGTCGCTTCCTGATCCGGTTGAACCTTTGAGGCACAGCCGTTAATCAGCTGAATCAGACTTTCCTGGGCCATACAGATAGCATTCCAGAGTTCATTGCTTACATATATTTGCTGAGCCGAATTATGGCTGAATTCATTGCGAATACCCTCAATAAGTTGTGTATGCAGTTCGAAGCTAGTCATTCCGGATTTTATCGTATTGACAACAATGGCATTAGGACTTGTACGCTCGAGTACAAGCATCAAACGTTCGTAAGCTCTTAATCGCACAGGAGTAACTATGGAATTGTTTTTCTTCCTGATCTCGAAATTTCTTCGTTTTTCTTCGTTGCGCAGCAGCTTGTCAATCAGCAAATAGGCTGTCAACAAAACAAGGAGTGCCGGTAAAACTATTTTGAGAATTTCTATCATTACGATTACTATTTAAAACGCTGATTTATTGATTTTTTGTCTTTAAACCTACTTTGTACAATTTTATATCAATGGGCTGTATCGTTACAAGACAGCCTTTTGGAAGTTGCAAAAATTCATCTTCCATATCTTTGTAAAACTTGTTGATAGCCTGCTTTGAATCAATCAGTTCAATCACAACGGGAAGTTTTTCTGTTAATTCCCAGTATTTCGAAGTATTGATGTGCTTACTACTTGGCCCGTATCCCATAATTCCGCGGTACACAGTGGCACCCGACAATCCATGCTCTTTTGCTTTTCTTACGATATGTTCGTACAGTAAATCAGTATCGGTTTTATCTGTACTACTAATATATATTTTAAGGATAATGTTTTCCATAACTTTTTGCTTGTTTTTTAAAACAACTTTAGAGCAAATTAGTAAAAATATAACCCAAATATACAGCTAAAAATCCCAACAAAATGCTAAGCGATGTGTAAATAAGCATAGTAAATACCTGTCCATTTTGCATTAACATAAGATTTTCGCTACTGAACGAAGAAAAAGTGGTGAAACCACCACAAAACCCAACCATTAAAAAAACGCGTAAATCAGTGGAAATAAGATCACTTTTAACCGAAATACCCACCAATATGCCAATGATAAAACTACCCAAAACGTTTACAGTGAGCGTGCCCATTGGTATTGAAAAAAAATGCCACGAAAGATTCAGTTTCGAAACCAGAAACCTCGCTACACTGCCAATAAACCCTCCAAGACCAACTAACAGCAAATGTTTCATTTCATCAATTAATTATTCTTAAAACAGTTATTTATCGCCTCCTTTCACTCTTCACAGAACTCAAAACCCGGAACTCGAAGCTATTTTATTTAAATTTCTTTTTCAATCAAATAGTTATTACGTTCGGGAGAATTACGGGCAATCAGTTCACCTATAAAGCCAGTTAAAAAAAGAAGCGTTCCTAAAATCATGGCTAACATAGCCAGATAGAAGTATGGACTTTCGGTAACCAAGCGTGCCGGAATGTGCGAAAACAGAGCATAAAGCTTACTGGCGCCCACCACAACAACGGCCAAAAAGCCAAGCAAAAACATAAGGCTACCGTACAAACCGAAAAAGTGCATTGGTTTTTTACCGAATTTTGATAAAAACCACAATGTTATTAGGTCCAGATAACCGTTTACAAATCGGTTCAGACCAAATTTTGTTTCACCAAATTCGCGTTTGCGGTGTTCCACTACTTTTTCACCAATGCGTTTGAAACCAGCATTTTTAGCAAGAAACGGAATATAGCGATGCTTTTCGCCATACACTTATATATTTTTAATCACATCCGACCGATAAGCTTTAAGTCCACAATTCATATCATGGAGTTTTAATCCTGTCACTTTGCGGGCTGTAGCGTTATATAATTTTGATGGTAGATTTTTGGTAAGTTTCGAGTCGTAACGTTTCTTTTTCCAACCCGATACAAGGTCGTAGTTTTCTTCCTTTATCATACGGTAAAGGCCGGGTATTTCGTCCGGACTATCCTGAAGATCAGCATCCATAGTGATAACAACGTCGCCCTGAGCAGCTTTGAAGCCACAGTATAATGCCGGTGACTTACCGTAATTGTTACGGAATTTTATTCCTCGTACGTTACTTGATTTTTGCTGTAGCGACTCAATGATTTGCCAAGAACGATCGGTGCTGCCATCGTTTATGAAAATGACTTCAAAACTGAATTTATTACTTGCCATTACCTGCTCTATCCATTCGTAGAGTTTAATGAGCGACTCTTCTTCGTTATAAAGCGGAACAATTACTGAAATATCCATGTTTATAATTTTTCAAATCCTAAAAAATGAGGGTTCTTTGCTAAACAGCTCTACCTTCTGTTTTATTCGAAAATACTTTTTTCTTTTTTCACAAAAGCTGCAACGATCAATGCCCAAAATGCAGCCCCGAACGCAGCCGAAAATATGTTTATAAACAGCATTGGGACAGGCTTATAAAATCCTTCGATTAAACTATAGGTTGTATCGTCAACGTTAATATTCATCGATTCGTACATTGTGAGTACATCGTTGAGCAAACTTGCCAAATAATCAGGTTTTATAAATGAAGTGTAAATGCTAATGATCAGTGCTGAAATGACAGATCCAAAAAAATAGATTTTAAACAAAAACGAAAATGCTTTCCAATAACTAATTGCACCATTGTGAAAATTTTCGCGGTATTGAATTGCAAATTTGTACAACAAAAACAAAACCAATACGGAGATAAAAAACGAAATTACACTTAGAAAACCTATTTTAGGCGCTGACAGTAAGAATTTTAATGAGAGTAAACCACCGATATATAGTAGACCGTAAAGTACCGACGATTTTTCAGATTGTTGTTCCATGAATATGAATTTTTTAGATGTACAAAAGTACAAAAAAAATCATTAATAAAAAACGCAAGATCAAATATACAAGCTGTATTAGTTATCAAAACACAATAATTTGTATTTCAGATTATTAAAGTCGAAAGTACAAATCAACCGAAATGCAGAAACCGATACATTCATCACTGCATTTAACGGGCACAAAAAATATATTTCTTTTTTTTGCTATTTCTTGTTGTTGATAATCAGTGCAGCAATTACACCGGGAACCCAACCACAGAGTGTAAGCAAAAATACAATTATGAACGATCCACAGCCCTTATCTACAATGGCCAAAGGTGGAAAAATAATACAAAGAATAACGCGCCAGATGGACATAACAATTGATTTTTAGAGTTTTTTCAAATTTAATTGAAAATTTAAAATTCCAGACTGATTTATCGTAAAATAATTTTTTATTGCACTAAAAATTCAGATTATTAAAAAAGAGATGTTCGGCAAAAGCAGTGAAAATTCCTCTATGAAGTGCTTCAGAAAAGTTATTTGTGAAACACCTTTATGTATTTTTAAATCAATATCTCAACACTCAGTTTGTGTATTTTATGTTATTAAACATTTTTTGTGATTTTCGATACATAATCTAAAAATCATTTACTACATTTGGGAAATTTTCACTCATATCGCATTAATTAAGTTTTATTTAAACGGATACAGAACAGATTGATGAAAAAGATAGTTGAATTTTTTGCTATTCCAAAAGAATTAAGAATTCCGTTGGCAATTATTGGAGGGATTGTTGTTGGTTTGGTTTTTTACACCGGATATATGGCAAGAATCCACTCTTACCTGTCCGATGATCCGTCGGCTTGCGTGAATTGTCATATCATGACTCCTTATTACGAAACATGGCGCCATAGCTCACATGCTCAATGGAGTAACTGCAACGATTGCCATGTACCACACGATAATGCATTCAAAAAATACGCTTTTAAAGCAAAAGATGGATTGTATCATTCGGCAATTTTTACACTCAGAATGGAACCTATTGCCATTCGCCCCCGCGAAGAAAGTTATGCAGTGATTATGGACAACTGCATCCGATGTCATGCTGACCTAAACTCAGCATGCCTTAAAAACACAGCCGTTAGTTACGCTGACACTCAAAAAGGGATAGGGAAAGCCTGCTGGGACTGTCACAGGCAGGTGCCTCATGGAGGAATTAGCAGTATCGTTTCATCTCCGAATGCACCACTAACGCCACTTCCGAAATCGCCTGTTCCGGAATGGCTCAAAAAAGCAATGAAGTAAATTATAAAAATTAAATATTTTCAACCTCAAAATCTAAAGGTATGTTTAACAAGTTATTAGAGATTATCAAAAACAAACCCATATTTGGTTGGGTTCTGTTTTTTGTTGTATTGGGTGGCGTATTTCTACTTGGTTTGCTGGCAGCCTCTGTTACCGAACGTCGTGCCGAAGTAGCCGGTATATTCGACAATAAACGAATAGAAATTTCGGGCATTGAACCACGCAACGAATTATGGGGCAAAAACTATCCACGTGAATACAGTACCTGGGAAAAAACAGCCGACATGGATTTCAAAAGCAAGCATCTTGGCAATATGCAACAAGATGTACTTGAGGAACGTCCGGAAATGGTGGTTTTATGGGCCGGATATGCTTTCGCCATGCAATATGAAGCACCCCGCGGTCATAAATATGCAATAGAGGATGTGCGAAATACGGTTAGAACCGGTTCTCCCGATCACGAAGGCGGCGACACGCAGCCTGCCACCTGCTGGACTTGTAAAAGCCCTGATGTTCCGCGCATGATGCACGAAAAAGGAATTGCCGAGTTTTATGCCGGAAAATGGTCGAAAATGGGTGCCGAAATTGTAAATCCCATCGGTTGTGCCGATTGCCACGATCCATTGACAATGAATCTTACAATCACACGTCCCGGGCTTATCGAAGCATTTCAACGACAGGGAAAAGATATTATGAAAGCTACTCCACAGGAAATGAGGAGTCTGGTGTGTGCTCAATGCCATGTTGAATATTATTTTAAAGGAGAAGGCAAATACCTGACTTTCCCCTGGGACAAAGGCAGTACTGTAGAAGATATGGAGAAGTACTATGACGAAATTGAACATGTCGATTGGGTACATAAACTGAGTAAAGCCCCAATGCTGAAAGCACAACATCCCGATTATGAGATATTCATGATGGGACCACATGCACAGCGCGGCCTGGCTTGTGCTGACTGCCATATGCCTTATAAATCGGAAGGTGGCATTAAATACAGCGATCACCAGATCATGAGTCCATTGAAAAACGTAGCCAGCACTTGCCAGACATGCCACAAAGACACTGAAGAAAAGCTTAAAGGATACGTTTACGAATATCAGGATAAAGTAATCGAAGTCAGAAATATTGTTGAAAAAGATTTGGCTCAGGTACACATCACAGCAAAATTTGCCTGGGAAAATGGAGCTACCGAAGCGCAAATGAAACCTGTGCTGAAACTGATACGTCAGGCGCAATGGCGTTGGGATTTTATATTTGCATCGCATGGTGCTGCTTTCCACGCACCGGTAGAAACGCAACGTATTCTTTCGCACAGTTTGGATAAAACGCATCAAGCCATGTTGGCATTGCAAAAGGTGCTTTTTGCCCTTGGCAAAACCGAAGCTCCAATGCCGGATATCAGCACCAAAGAAAAAGCCCAACTCTATATCGGACTCGATATGAAAGCAATTAACGCCAAAAAGGAAATTTTCAAGAAAACAATGGTGCCCGGGTGGATTAAATCAGCAAAAGAGAAAAAGAAACTTATCTCTACCGAAGGCTAACTCATTCAACCTTAAAAACACCTTGCAGTTGCAGGGTGTTTTGTTAAATGCACTTTTCAATATCACTGTAACTTTCGAAACATGACAAACCCTCAACCAAAGAAACCAATCTGGCAAAAGCCCTGGCATTTCACCGAAACAATATTAATTGTTGCAGGCATTTACCTCGTGGGCATGATGCTGCAATTAACGGTTGGCTCTTTTAAGTTTACTAATATCGACTGGCCCATCAATATCATTTTAGGTTTGGGAAGCCTTTCAGTAGTTTTTCTTTTATCCTTACGCAGGCGGAGCTTTTTCTTCCAATGGTTGGCCGGTGTGCCTTTCTCCGTAACATTAATTGCGGCGCTACTTATCCAGACCATTATAATGGGTTTTACACCTCAAATTGTTGGTACATCAGCCGCTAAACCCGGAGTTTTCGATATCATTGGCTTCACCCGCATGACAAGCTCCTGGCCATTTATTTTGATTTATTATTTCACATTACTGGCATTGTTTGGAGCTGTAATTAACCGACTGAAAACTCCATGCTGGAAAGATTATGCATTCTATCTCAATCATATCGGACTTTTAATCCTTCTGTTTGCCTCGGGTTTTGGAGCTTCGGACATGAAGCGCTACGTGATGTATGTGGAGGAACGAGCCGATATGCCTGAATGGCGGGTGTATAGCGAAAATAAAGATGTGTTGGAGCTGCCAATAGCCATTACGCTCAATGATTTTATAATGGAGGAATATGCTCCCAAATTGGCCATTATCGACCGGGTTTCGGGCAAAGCTATTCCTGAGAAAAATCCTGTATATTTTCAACTGGCCGACAAACAAACGGAAATAGAAATTGAGGGCTGGAAAATACGGGTAGATACTTTTTACATGGATGCCATACGCAATAGTGCCACGACTTATCATGAAATTCACATGCCTGGTTCCTGTCCGGCAGCAAAAGTCAGCGCAAAGGAAGTGAAAAGCAATAAATCACTGAGCGGCTGGGTGTGTTGTGGTAATTATGCTCAACTGTATATGCCTCTCCACCTGAACGATAAATTAAGCGTGGTACTGACCCGCCCCGAAGCCAAAAGATATGCTTCGGACATAGAAGTAGTAACAGCCCGGGGCGAAAAAGTAGCTGCCATAATTGAAGTGAACAAGCCATTGAAAGTTGGAAACTGGACTATTTATCAATATGGATACGACAACGATGCGGGAAAAGCATCTTCCTACAGCAGCTTTGAACTGGTTTACGATCCCTGGATGGATGTGGTTTATATTGGAATTGTGCTTTGTGCAATTGGTAGTTTGTGTTTATTCTGGATTGGATACAATAAGAGAAAGGAGAAAAAACAATGATAAGTTGGGATAATTTTAATTGGTTTGCCATAGCCACTCTGGCATGTTGGGTAAGTGCTTTTGTCTTATTACTTATTAGCCATAAAACGCGTTTAGGTTTATTGCTTACAGCGCTTGGATTCGTTATCTTCGGCACATTTATAACGCTACTCTGGATCAATCTGGAGCGTCCGCCCATGCGTACCATGGGAGAAACACGGCTCTGGTATTCGTTTTTTATTGTGCTTGTTGGGTCAGTTATTTATGCCAAATGGCGTTATAGGTGGATGTTGAGTTACAGCCTGTTTGTAGCCATGATATTTGTGATTATAAACATAGTAAAGCCTGAAATTCATTCCAAGAACCTAATGCCTGCCCTTCAAAGCGTATGGTTTGTGCCTCACGTAACAGCTTATATTCTTTCGTATGCTATTTTAGGAGCAGCCACAATTGTGGGCATTAAACAACTTTATAGGTTTAATAAAAACGATAACGAGACCTTGCTGGAGTTCACCGACAATTTAGTTTATGTAGGATTTGGATTGCTGATGTTGGGCATGCTGATGGGAGCAGTGTGGGCAAAAGCTGCCTGGGGGCATTATTGGTCGTGGGATCCGAAGGAAACCTGGGCTTTCGTCACAGCTGCAGCCTACCTTTTTTATATACACATTCGCTGGAATATAAAATACCGAAAAACAGCGCTTTGGATGTTGATCGTCGCATTTTTATGCCTTATGATTACATGGAAAGGCGTAAATTATCTGCCTTCGGCAAAAAACAGCGTGCATGTGTATGGACAATAAAGTTCTAAATGATATGAAACCTGAGATTCAAATTATCAATCGATAATTTGCCAACGACACACTGAACCCCGACAGTTATAGACTAAAATTTCATAACTCTCGGGGTTCGAAAAATAAACTCACACAATCCTTTTCAGACTTATTTCCTATTCAAAAATTGCCCTCTTGTTGATTTTTGGCCCATCAGCAACTATTGTCAGAATGTATATTCCTTTTAAGCCGGGATTTTGAATAGTCAGGTAGTTAACACCCTGTTTCAGTTCCCGCTGAAGCATTAGCACTTGCTGTCCGATAAGATCAGTCAGAACGATACGGGCTTGCTTGCTATCGTTTGTATCAATTTTTATATTCAGTACATCTCTGGCTGGATTTGGAAATACATTCACAGCTTTATCTGATTAAAATAATTGATTAAAAATTGCTGTCGTAATA
>JAYFRI010000355.1:0-4722 GCA_034926015.1 Paludibacter sp.
TTTCACAAGGCGATATTTATTTTAGTTCTATTCTCTTTTACGCTAATGAAGACCTTTATTTGAGAAATAATCAACATTTTTATTTCTGTGGCAAACCCTATATGAAAGCACGTGCAATAAAATTAGTTGCAAAATAATTAAGCCCAAAAAAAAACAAAAATGCCTGCATGCAACACGTGCTATAATTAATAACGGTATTCGTGCAGTTTTGAAGGTTCGTATCTCGTTCAATCATTTGTCCCCACTCCCCCTCGTTTGTAACGAGGGGAAAATGGTTGAGCGTTTTCAACGCATAAAAGATAGTTTTGTAAATAAAAAGCCGTAATATGTTATCGAAGGATTACATATTTCTTTGTTATAAACAAATAACCATAAACCCCTTGTTGCAAACGAGGGGGAGTCAGAAATTAATACTTATAATCATGAGGCAAACAATTTTATTACTATTAACGCTTCTATTATTGGCAAGCTGCACCGACAATAATGGAAATGAAGAAAACTATTTTTTAGAGTTTCGACCCCGTAAAGCAAATCATGTTTGGACTACAGCATGTAAAATAATCACTACCGAATATAAAGGAGATTTATATTATGATTATAAAACTATAAATTCAGATGATAAATTAAAAATAAATGACTTTTTTCTTTCAGTAGTTACGGCTGATAAAAGAACTGACTCGCTAATAAAGACGGTAAATCCGAATTTTGAATTTATCACATTCTTCTCAGACAGTGAGTTTATTAGTCAAGGTATTGAAAATTTAGAAAAAGAAATTGAACTGAATTACAAAAGGAATTTAAACAGCATGAAAGCCAAATCCATTGGTAATCAAAATACCTATGATTATACTTCGAAAATCGATATTGAATATCGTATCGATGGTGTTGTAAATTTCAACATCTCATCCCTGGATGCCCCGTTATTTGGCAAGCCAATCGGCACATCTTTGAACCAGTATTTTGAAATTTTCAAATACGATCCTGATTTTATTGCTTCCTACGAAAGCAAACGTTTATTGTATGGCTATACCGATAAAGTAAAGCCTACCGCCATAGATGAGTGGCTAAGTTTAAGTCCTATGGCTCAACCAACAATGTTTTTACGATTGAATACCACTCCGGAAAATCTACCTGTTACTTTACGTTTTAAAGTAGATATGGAAACCACTGATGGTATAACAATTTCGGACACAACAAAAGTAATTACATTAACTAACTGATTTGGCTAAATATGAGAAAGGTTGAATTATTTCCACAGTCAAAACTCTTGACTGTGGTTTTGTATTTTCTGTTTGTAATTTTTACTATTTCTTCTTGTGTAACCGATATTGATTACACTAATCAATCAACAAGTATTCCTGTGGTAAATTGTTTGCTGACCAACGATACTGTACAACGATTAAGCATTACCCGAAGTGTAAAAATGAACGATAGTTATATTTTTAAGGAAATTAAAGATGCGGCGATAACATTATATCAAGATGAAATTGAAGTAGGTAATTTTGTTCGAAAAGGTCACGATAACTGGCAAATTAAATATAAGCCACTACCGGGTAAAACTTATTATTTAAAAGTAATTTTGCCTGATGGCGAAATACTGTCGGCAACAACAGTAATGCCGGCGAGGACACAAATAAAACAGAATAAAAACATTGATAAATTTCCTTCCAAAAATTTTACTCAGTATTCGAACAATTCTCCTTGTTGGATTACAATTATAAGTTCGGACAGCATGTTGTTGCCAAGTTCGCGCCCAACCACTAAAGACTGGGTGAATCCGGACATTGGAACCGATCACTTTTTGGTCGATCGATTTAATGAGGAAGGAAACTTGCTTGATTTCTTGCCTGCATCCACTACACCCCGGTTTCAATACTATCTTCGGATCAAATCCGACACAACGTCGAAAACCATTCCTTTTAAATTACAAACCGGTTTCGGGTTTCATACATTTATTTGTTTTCGAACAGCATCAACAGAATACGACAAGTATTTAAAAACGAGTATACAAAAAATCCTTATGCGCAGAGATGAAGATGATCCTGGTACATGGTTCGATGAAACAAAAGTATATTCAAATATAAATAATGGTACAGGAATTTTTGCGGCTTACACCGATCAATACTTTAACTACAATGATGATGACAACTATTTTGAAAATTAAAAATGTATGGAATTTTGTAGTCATAGGTTTATTGTCCTCAAATTTATGCTTCGGTCAACAATTTGAAAATACTAGCAAACTAACAACTGATACCACCACAGCTCGTAGAGTTGAATTAAAAGATGTTACCATTACAGCCAAATATTTGACTAATCGAAATAGTACCTACCAGTACTTACCACAAAGTGCCAAACCCTTGATAACTGTTATGGGAGGCACTGATGTCATACGTTATATTGGCACATTGCCCGGTGTTTCGCAGGGCATGGAAGGTGGCATGGGATTTTTTGTACGTGGTGGCAATAATGCAAATAACCGAATTGAACTTGATGGTGTGCCTGTTTATGGAAGTACGCACTTATTTGGTCTATTCTCCACCTTTCATTCGGATATTGTGCAGTCAACCAGTTTCCGCACAGGAGGAATTCCCGCATCTACGGGTGATTTTTTGGCTTCTATAATCCAAATTAAAAGTATCAACCCTGACACATCGGTTTTTCATGGTTCATTTAATATCTCACCTTTTCTTGTTGGTTTATCGGCCAATGGTCATATCAATAAAAAAATTAGTTACGTGGTAGCTGGTCGCTTGTCATTGTTAAAACCTGAATACATGCTCATCAAATCAATTTCGAAAGCCGAAACAGATGTAAATCCACAAATTTCTGATTTGTTTCTGAAATTAAATTACCTTATAAACCAAAAGCATTCATTAAGTGCCAGTGGTTATTTTAGTAACGATTATTTCAGTTTTAAAAATCCTTCTGTATTAATCGGAATAAATTGGGGCAATCAATTTGCACGTCTTGGCTGGGATTGGTCTTTATCCGGTAAAACAAAATTGCAAACACTTGCCTATTACAATCGTTTTTATTCCGGTCAATTGCAAAAACAATTCAAAGACAATGCCACTAACGATTTGCTGTCGGAATTGAGGATACGAAGCACTTTATCAGAAAAAGCAGTACAAACAACACTCATACACGAGCATAAATTATGGAGTTTACAAGCAGGATTAATCTATAAAGAAAGACAATTTCAACCAGTTTCACAAAAAATACTTATTGGTAAAGACACTGTTGCAAACTTGAATAATCCACTCTTATCAAATTCAATTGTTCTATTTTCTGAAGCAAAATTTAAATACAATCAACTACTTACCACCATAGGCGTCAGGACAAATCTTTATAATTCAGATAAAATTACAAGCTTATTGACGGATATCAGATTGAATACAACCTATGAAATTTCTGCTAATAGTGGAATTGAATTTAGTTACGATTTGTTATCACAAACACATCATGCAGTGGAAGGCTTACCAATGGGCTGGGCGCTTGATTTGTTAGTTCCTGCCGATTCGATTTTTCTGCCTGAAATTGCTCATCAATTCTACGCTGGTGGTTATTGGACTAATAAAACTTATACATTATCGGCAGGAGCATATTATAAGTTAATGAACAACCTGATAAGTTATAAAAATTCCTCAAACTTATTCGGATATCAGAGTGAAAACTGGCATCAAGAGATTGCAGTTGGCCAGGGTAAAAGTTATGGTGTAGAATTCCGGGCTGAACGCAAGAGTACAACATGGAACGCATCATTATCCTATACTTTGTCAAAGACGACCCGTAAATATCTTGATATGAACGATGGGAAAGAATTTCCTTTCAAATTCGACCGCAGACACATTCTGAATTTGAACGCTCAATTTATCACTAAAAAACAAAAAAACAAGGAGCAAAATTTAAATCTGGCTCTATCATATAGCTCAGGACATAAAGCTACTATTCCAATTGGAATGTATAAAGGTGAATTGCCTCCTTTCTGGGATATTATGGGTGATGGTGCTATCAACGGATTAATGGACGAAAACGCTTATTCTCGTCAGCTAATGTCGGGAGTTAATAATTATAATCTTCCTGATTATTACAGGATAGATATTGGATACGTTTTTATTAAGAAACGCAAAAAGTCAACAAGTGAACTAACTATTGGTGTTTATAATGTGCTAAACAGGAAGAATCCTTATTTAATCTTCTATCAGGATGATCGTTGGAAACAACTGAGTATTTTACCAATAATTCCAAATATTCAATGGAGCGTTTCTTTTTGAAAGCAGGAGCTTTCCTTTTAGCTTTGACAGAGCGAGAGACCCCACTCCCCCTCGTTTGCAACGAGGGGGAGTCAGGATTCAAAATCAAATTTAGTGAAACAAAATAATAAATATAATATCTAATATGAAAAAAATCTTTTTCCTCTTATTGTTATTGACTTTATTATTCAGTTGTAAAACGAATAATATGTCGGATTTATTGATTGAAACGGATTCTATATCTCTCTTTCATGAAGAAACTGCTGTAATAAGAGCTTCATCAGATAACGGTTTGTTATACTATAAAAGTTCAAATAACTTTATAGCGACAGTAGATGAAAAAGGTGTTGTTACTGCCAATGTAGTAGGAATTGCCGAAATATCTGTTCAAGATGGCAAAGAAGCCAAAGTTTGCAAAGTAACTGTTAAACCACGATTCTTTATATCAATTCATCCATTTATTAAT
>JAYFRI010000258.1:0-9502 GCA_034926015.1 Paludibacter sp.
CTTTTCAGGGTATTGTAAGTGGTTGTAGAGAGTACTTTAAATCCTGCCTGCGTAAATTTTGCCGCTAACTCCTCCGTATCAAATCCTTTGTGAGGGATAGCTTCGAAGCGATGAAACGATCCATCTTCGGTGCGGAGATCGCCTACCACAATTTTGGCGCCTTCATTGGTGATGTTGTACAAATGCTTCAGCGTACTGTCTATATCGGGGATATGATGGAAAGCCATACACGAAAACACAAGATCAATGTCCTGTTTTGTATATTCAAATACTTCTCCGTGAACAATTTCAACAGCTTCGTTGCCCGTAAGTTTTTGTTTAAGTACACTCAGCATGGCTTCGGAAGTATCTTCAAACACAACTGCGCTTAGTTTTGGCAGCAATTGCAACCCTACAAGTCCTGTTCCTGCCCCTATTTCGAGCGCTTTCCATTGTTTTTCTAAGGTTATTTCCCGCATCAGCGCATCTGCAAAAATAGTTGTCATTTCTATTTTCGAAGGCTGATCCCAATCGTTAGCGCGATGTGCAAAATTATCGGTCATAGTTTTTGTTTTAATTCATTCAAAACGATATTCAGTCCGAATTGTTCAGCTTCCGGTTCATATCCTTGCTGTTTCAATCGCTTCTCTCCTTCTCTTTTACCCTAAACTCTTCATTTTTCATTCTTCATTTTTTATTCTTCATTACTTGCTGCTTGTTTTTTCCCCTTCCCAAAATGTTTTTTTGTATTTTCATTTAAAAAGTTCTATTTTTGTGTAACTTATAAACTGGTAAATGATAACCGTAAAAGTAAAAATATAAATGGCAAATAATTTAATTAAAACAACGCTTATGGCAATGGCCGTGTTAGCTGCTTCGTGCGCCACACAGGACGAAGCGCCCCTGATTGGCAAACAAGAACCGAAAATTGAAAACGGACGCATGACTCCCGAAGTGTTATGGTCGTTTGGCAGGGTGGCCGGAGTACAGGTTTCGCCCGATGGCACGAAAATCCTTTACAGTGTTTCGTACTACAGCGTACCACAGAACAAAAGTAATTCAGAACTTTTTGTAATGAACACCGATGGCTCCGATAAGACCCAAATCACAAAAACTCCCGTGCGCGAAGCTTCGGCAAAGTGGATGAAAGATGGCGAACACATCGCTTTCCTGTCGTCCGAAACCGGAACTATGCAACTTTGGATCATGAAAGCCGATGGTAGCGACCGTACTCAAATTACCGACCGCGAAGGGGGAGTGAATGACTTCGCCTTCTCACCGGATGAATCGAAATTGCTTTTTGTTGCCGACGTAAAATACGGCGAACGGACCGTTGACAAATATCCCGACCTACCTAAAGCGAGTGGGATCATTGTAAACGACCTTATGTACAAACATTGGGACGAATGGGTACAAACTGTTCCGCATCCTTTTATTGCCGATTTCACTGGTAAAAAAATCGAGAATGAAAAAGATATTCTCGAAGGTGAACCTTTCGAAAGTCCGATGAAACCTTTTGGTGGCATCGAACAATTGGCCTGGAGTCCCGATGGAAAAACAATAGCTTACACCTGTCGCAAGAAAACGGGAAAAGCTTATGCCCTTTCCACCAATTCGGACATTTACTTTTATAATATCGAAAGCGGCAAGACCGAAAACAAGACAGAAGGCATGATGGGCTACGATCAAAATCCCGTTTTCTCGCCCGATGGTCAATGGTTGGCCTGGGAAAGTATGGAACGCGATGGTTACGAAGCTGATAAAAACCGTTTGTTCATAATGAACATTGCTTCCGGCGAAAAGAAAGACCTTTCGGCCAATTTCGATCAGAACTCCAGCGGACTTAAATGGACTGCCGACAGTAAGTCGATTTACTTTGTGAGTTGCTGGCATGCTGTGACACAAATTTACCGTATTGGCGTTGCTGCTGCCGATACTTCCATTACTCAAATTACAAAAGGCGTACACGATTATGGTTTTGTGGCATTGGCTAACGATAAACTCATAGGAGTGAAGCATTCTATGAGTAAACCGGACGAAATCTACAGTATCGATCCTAAAACAGGAGCAGAAACAGAACTTTCTTTCGAAAACAAAGCGATTCTTGATCAACTCAAAATGGGAAAAGTGGAAGAACGCTGGATAACCACCACCGACAACAAACAAATGCAAACATGGGTCATTTATCCGCCGGATTTCGATCCTGCTAAGAAATATCCAACCCTTCTTTTCTGCGAAGGAGGCCCTCAATCCACAGTGAGCCAGTTTTGGTCCTATCGCTGGAATTTCCAGCTGATGGCAGCCAATGGTTATATTATTGTGGCTCCTAACCGCCGCGGTTTGCCCGGTTTTGGTCAGGAATGGCTCGAGCAAATCAGTGGCGACTACGGAGGTCAGAATATGAAAGATTATCTTTCGGCTATCGATGCATTGTCACAGGAATCCTATGTAAACAAGGACAAGTTGGGTTGTGTTGGCGCTAGTTACGGTGGTTTCTCGGTGTATTGGCTCGCAGGTCATCACGAAAAACGCTTCAAGGCTTTCCTTTCGCACGATGGAATGTTCAATCTGCCTCAGCAATACCTCGAAACGGAGGAAATGTGGTTCGTCAACTGGGATTTGGGTGGCGCTTACTGGGACAAAGCCAATGCCATTGCGCAACGTTCGTACGCCAACTCACCACATTTATTTGTTGATAAATGGGATACGCCGATTCTTGTGATTCACGGTGAAAAAGATTACCGTATCCTCGCTTCGCAGGGAATGGCAGCTTTCAATGCAGCTGTACTTCGTGGTGTTCCGGCACAAATGCTTATTTTTCCGGACGAAAATCACTGGGTACTTCAACCTCAAAACGGAATACTCTGGCAACGGACTTATTACGAATGGTTGGATAAATGGTTGAAATAATAATTTTAGACTGATATTAAACGAGCGGATGACTTTAAAGTGATTCGCTCGTTTTTGTTTACAATCCAACCATTCAACATGTTTTTTAGTACCTTTGTGTATATTTCTCCAAAAAAAATCAATAACGGATGCAACTATTTGAACCCAAATTACATCTTGACTAAAAATGAGGGACGAAAGGATTACAGACGAACAACAGCTGATCACCGGATGCAAAGAAGGTAAGTCGTGGGCGCAACGTGCGATCTACGACAAATATGCAGCGGCCATGATGAGCGTTTGTATACGTTATGTAACCGACAGAGAAACAGCGCGAGATGTCCTCCAGGAGGGCTTTATTAAACTGTTTAATAAAATAGATTCCTTTTCAGGAACAGGTGCTTTCGGAGGCTGGGTCAGGCGCATTTTTGTAACCACGGCGCTCGAACACCTCAGGCAAAACGATGCACTGAAACACAGCGCCAACTTAGAAGATGTGGGCAATTACATAGAGAATGTGGAAGAAACGGTGCTCCAGAAAATTTCGGCCGATGATTTAATGAATTGTATTGCCGCATTGGCCGATGGATACCGGACTATTTTCAACCTTTATGCCATAGAAGGATATTCGCATGCCGAAATTGCTGAAATGCTGGGGATAACTGAAGCTACCTCACGCTCTCAGTTCATGAGAGCACGAAAAATACTTCAAAAAAATGTTTTATCACTACACGGAAAAGAATATGCAGAACAATATAAATAATAACAAACACGACGCTTTCAGCGAGATATTCAGACAAAAGCTGGAAAATCACACTGCACCCGTTGCTCCCGAAAGCTGGGATGCCATTCAGGCTGCTCTCAAAGCAAAGCAACCCAAACGGGTTGTTCCACTTTGGTGGTGGTTTTCGGGAGGAGCGGTAGCCGCTGCATTTCTTTTGCTTTTCACGCTGCAATTTTTCAACCAGCAGACTTTCGAGCAAGGCATTGCAAAACGTCATATTATTCACCGCACCATAATGTTGCAACAAAAACAATTACTTGCCGAAGAGATACGAAATTCACAAGCGCTAAATAATGAAGATGCAAAACTCACGGTGATTACTAAATATGTAAATTCAACTCCGGAGGTTACAAATGAAAGCAGGCTTGCAGAAACAAATGAAACCATTCAGCCAGCCGAAATAAAACAGAATAACAATGAAGCAGTGGCTGTGATAACAGAAGTTGATGCGATTGAAGAAAAAACAAAAAACGAGTCAGCATCTCCGAGTATCGAAAAGACTGAAATAAAACAAGATGATGTCAATACACCTGCATTGCCGGAATGGGAAGATCCATTGAAAAGTAAACGAAATAAAAACTGGGGACTTATTGCTTCGGTAGGATCCGGAGGTGGCGGTTCGGCAAGTTCGCCAAAAAATGTGTTCACGGATATGAGTGGAAAAATGAGTATCGTAAGAGCTGCCACAGTGAATACATCCATACTCACGCCTTCCGATTTTTCAGATAAAACATTTTTTTCGCCCCTGAGCGTTGGCGCAAAAGTAAGCAAGCATTTTGGTGAAACATTTAGTCTTGAAACAGGATTCAGCTATACCTATTTGCTCACAAAATTCAAAAGCGATAATTACAATGCCGCACTGCACCTGCATTACCTGGGTCTTCCGGTGCAAATGGTTGTAAAAATATGGGGCAACCCAAAGTGGAAAGTTTATGGATCGGCAGGAGGAATGGTTGAAAAGGGACTCCGATCAATTTATATTCAGGAACAGCATTTTGGAAACCAGGTAATAACCACAACCGCTTCAACAAAGATAGATGGTTTCCAATGGTCGCTCAATGCAACTATTGGAGGAGCATACCGCCTGTCGGATGGAATCGATGTGTATTTTGAGCCTAAATGTTCGTACTTTTTCGACAACGATCAGCCCTTAAGCATACGCACCGACCGAAAATTGAGTGGTGGTATCGAAGGTGGTTTAAGATTTAATTTTTAAAAAAGAATTCAGCAGTTGAAGTCTTAAAAATAAAACAAATGAAAAAAATCTTATTTTTAGTTGCGCTTGTATTTATGATGTCAGGTTGTGTAGCCTATTATCCGCAACTTGTCGATGTTCCGCTTATCAATCATAAAAACGACTTGCGGGTTGATGCCGGTGTTTCGATAATTCCTACAGCAAGAGCCACCGTTTCCTATGGTGTGTCCGACAAAATAGCTGTTCAGGCTTCAGCCAATTTCAAGACCGACGATGTGTATTATCTGCAAGGTGCTGCCGGGTTGTATAAAAAAAATGACAATCTTGTGAAAGAAGCTTATGTGGGCGTTGGATATGGTCTGGCCAATGCTTATAAAGATGCCAATCCCGGTAATTTAGTTGGAGATTATCAGGTTTATTTTTTGCAATTCAATTACGGAAAAATCAATGGACATTTTGCGAATGCAGATTATGGTATAGGTTTGAAAGCCGGCTATTTGCGGTCCAATTTATTGGACGATGACTACTACGATATTTATTATAACAATCCCAACCATCAATATGAAATTATAAAGGATGATAATCTGCTGATTGAACCTACTGCTTTTGTTCGGTTTGGCGGCGAACGATTGAAGTTTAATATAAAATTGGGAACCTGCTTGTTGTATAAATTCACTAATCATCAATATGATAATTTGCTGCCACAGGCATTTCTGAATCTCGGTGTAGGTTTTAGTTATCAATTATAAAATTTGATAGAACTATGAAACAGATAATAAGTATTTTATTGACAATTGTTTTACTCTCGGCTTGTAAAACAATAAATGAACCCGTCATTTCGATACCGCAGGATGCAAAACCTCTGGCAATGCGTGTTGGTCTCGAAAAACGAATTGATCAGGACAACAATTTTGCATTCGATCTGTTGAAACAAACCCTTCAGACTTCGGGAGAAAGCAATGTATTTATATCTCCTCTGAGTGTAAGCATAGCATTAGGCATGACCTGGAACGGCGCCAATGGCAATACCCGTACCGAGATGGGCACAGCTCTCAAGATGGATGGAATGTCGGCGACTGATATCAATGAGTATTACAAAACAATGCAAACTACTTTGCCCGGTATGGATCCGACTACGAAGTTGAATATCGCCAACTCGTTGTGGTACAAAGAAGGATACCCGCTGAAAGCAGATTTCCTGAAACTAAATACTGATTATTTCAATGCCGAGGTACGTTCACTCGATTTTGAAAAAGCATGGGCGGTAGACACCATCAATAATTGGTGTGCACGCAAAACCAATCAATTGATTCCGAAAGTACTGAATGAAATTTCGAGAGATGCTGCAGCGTTTTTGATAAATGCTGTTTATTTCAAAGGGATTTGGCGTAAAAAGTTTGATAAAAAAAATACAGAAGAAGCTTTGTTTACCGACGAAAAAGGCCAGCAGTTAAAAGTAAATATGATGTACCAAAAGGACACATTTGCCTATTCGGCCGACGCAACCGCACAATATCTCGACATGCCCTATGGGAATAAGGCTTTCAATATGACGGTGATATTGCCTAACGAAGGTAAAACAACAGCCGACGTCCTGAATAATCTGACGGCTGAAAGCTGGAATAATCGTATTTCTTCTCTGAAAACCAGGGAAGTGGAAGTCTTTTATCCGCGCTTTAAGCAGGAATGTAAATTTGAATTGAAAGATGCCTTACAAAATATGGGTATGAAACAGGCATTCACTGATTTTGCTGATTTTTCGAACATGACCGACCAACGCGTAAAAATATCGTTTGTAAAACACGATACCTATGTGGAAGTAACCGAGGAAGGTACCGAAGCAGCAGCAGTAACAGTTGTTGGTATTGAATTTACATCAATACAAGAACCACCCGTAACACCTGTTTTCAGGGTCAACAAACCTTTTGTGTTCGTTATCAGAGAAAAAAGTACAGGCGTGATTTTGTTTATAGGAAAAATGGGAAAAATAGAAAAGTACTGATAATGTATAGAAAGAAACAACATTAATTTAAAAATTGATGATATGAAAACTAATTATTTACTGTCAGTTCTGAGCATAATGCTACTTGCACTAACATCATGCTCCGACACTGTTACCGAAACAGTAACCTACAAAATAAACGAACCGGTGTTCATGTCGAACAGTGCATTCAGAGCTTCGGTGAAAGTATCGCAAGCACCTGAAGCGATTACAAAACATGGAAAGATATGTTTCTACGAAGGCTACCTGTATATTTCGGAGACTGAAAAAGGAATACATATTATCGATAATCGTAATCCTTCATCGCCGAAGAATATTGGATTTATTGAAGTCATCGGAAATGCCGATTTATCCATTCGCAACAATTTGCTTTATGCCGATTCGTATGTCGATTTGGTTTGGTTTGATGTGAGCAATCCGGCACTACCGGTACTTAAAGGTCGTCTGGAGGATATTTTCCCCAAAGCATTACCAATCATCGAAAATAATTTCAGTTTTGATTATGAAATGTGTTTCAATGAGGAAGCCGATAAGGGAGTTGTGGTAGGTTGGAAGCTGAAAGAAAGAACCGAAAAGTTTGAACAGTATACAGGAGGCTGGTTTTGGGGCTGGGCCGAAAAAGATGGAGCTTATACCTCCAATGGTACAGCAAGCGGGTCAACAAATGGAATTAACGGTTCCATGTCACGCTTTACACTCTATAACAATAATTTGTATGCTGTTACCGAAAACTACATGACAATTTTCGATCTCACAGGTAACGAGCCCAAAAAAGCGGCCGAAAGTATATTTATCGGTTGGAATGTTGAAACTATTTTCAGCTACAAGGACAATATGTTCATGGGAACTCCGACCGGCATGCTGATTTATTCGGTGACCGATCCGTTGAAACCTGTTTTTCAGTCGTCCATTACTCATATTTTTGGTTGCGATCCGGTGGTGGTGGATAATGATTTAGCCTATGTAACAATACATTCGGGCGACAATTGCGGACAAAAAAACAATGAACTTTTTATTGTGGATGTAAGCGATGTAAAAAATCCTAAACAATTAGTTTCGTATACAATGAAGAACCCTAAAGGTTTAGGTGTCGACAAAGGTATGTTGTTTCTGTGCGATGATGGCTTGAAAATATACAAAATAACAACACCCAACATTCTGATGAGCAATGAACTGGCGCATTATAGCGGAATGGAAGGATATGATCTTATTCCATTCAACAATGTGCTGATGATGATTACCGATGATGGACTTTATCAATACGATTACAGCAAGGTGAATGAAATAAAACTTCTGAGTAAACTTAATTTTGAGAAATGAAAGGTAAAATTAAATATTTGATATTGTTGGTGACTGCATTTTTTGTGGTTGCCTGTAGCAGCTACGAAGACACCGAAGCTTTACCGTCCTACTCCGACAATGAAATTTACGGGCTATGGGTCGACACTGTGACTGCTCAACCGCAAGGTTATTACGTACACCAGTTGGTGATTCAGCCTAACGGTTCATTTATTTCCGGAGCGCGTATGTTTGGCATTTACAGTGGACAAGGCAAAGATGAACTGTCGGGCTATTTTGAATACTATGGAAACTATGTGCTTAGCAAACAAAACATCTATTTTCTGTCAAAGCAATCTGTTTCGTGGGATAGTTTTACGAACGAACTGCCGCTGACTTCGGTGAAAGATGTCGTGATTTTCGAATCGTGTACCTATAAAGTCAATGGAAAAACACTTGAGCTTACTTATATCACTTACCCGGCTGATGCTCCCGTTATTACAAAACGTAGTTACACGAAAACTAGATTAGATCTATGAAGTTAAGAATTCTCCTTTTTTCAATCATACTATGTTTTTTCTCATGCAACGATGATATCGAAATTACGCAACAGCGGGTTTTTTTCGAAATTCATTATGTGAATTATGCATGGTCTTATGTCAATCACGGTATATTAATCGATTCGCTCGGAAATGTAAATGGCTATCATTTAAGTCAGAAGAATAACTGGAACTATCCGGATTCATTGGGATACATCAGCCGCAAAGAAATGAACGAAAACTTTTCACATTGCGATACAGTTATTCATCACATTAGCAAAGATAGTTTACAGTATTTCGTAAATAAAATTGACAATGCAGCCCGTGGAATTGTAAGTGATCCGGTGGGTGTAATGGCCGACGCAGGAATTATGGAATACATTGCATATGTGTTCGACAAAAAAAGAGACCGTTACAAAAAAGTAGTATTGTATCAATGGGGAGATCAGCAAATCACTAATGATGCTCCCGAAGCAGCAGAACTTTACGCCTGGCTTATGCGGATGGGGCAATACAATAAATAGAATTTCTGTTTTTCTTATTAATATTTCTGTTTTTCGTCTGATTTCAACAACATGAAAAATGTTTGATTTACAAGGCTATTTCGGGAGGAGTCCTGAAATAGCCTACGTTTTTATAGTAAACCACCGGCATTAAATTCAACGGCTTGCCACTTACCATTTATAAGTTGCTGAAGTGTTTTGAAGCCTGCATTTTGAAGTGCCTCATAAGTTTGTTGAAATCCCGCAGTAATATTAGTGGGATAATGGCAATCTGAATTTACAACAACAGGACTTTCCAACTCGTTGACAATGGAATAAAATGCCTGATTTGGA
>JAYFRI010000213.1:0-5663 GCA_034926015.1 Paludibacter sp.
CTCCATGGCAACAAGGAACTGCCATTTGATTACCTTGTTTACCTGATAGGAATGGACTGGGGCGAAAAGCTCGGCGTTATTTATTTACTTTCCTCTTCCAAAGATCCTTCAAAGGAACTTATTGTAAAAACCGGAACATCCGATCGCGAAAATCCGCTCCTTTACTCCGTTACCGATTTATACGAAACTGCTCATTTCAACGAACGCGAAGTGTTTGCCATGTATGGCATCCGGTTTATCAATAATCCTGACATGCGTCGTTTTCTTTTAAACGACGATTGGGTTGGATTTCCTATGCGTAAAGATTATGATGTAAATCCTGAATTAAATCCTGTTTCCATCATCAGTCGCGAAATGATTGATACTGCTCCACGCATAATGGAAACAGCGGATGGGCTAAAAGAAGAAATTGTTGATATTTTTGAACCTAACGATTATATTATCAATATTGGCCCTCAGCATCCTTCTACACATGGAGTTATGCATTTCCGTACAGCTTTGGATGGCGAAATTGTAAAAAAGATAGATGTTCACAGTGGTTATATACATCGTGGCATCGAAAAATTGTGCGAAGGCATGACCTATCCGCAAACACTCCACTTTACCGACCGATTGGATTATTTGTCGGCCAATATCAACCGTCATGCGCTTTGTATGTGTGTGGAGAAAGCCGGAGGAATTGAAGTTCCCGAACGTGCTCAGTACATTCGTACCATTATGGATGAATTGAACCGCATCAGTTCGCACTTGCTGGCATGGTCGGCTCAAACCAACGATTTAGGCGCTACTACTGCTTTTATATACGGTATGCGCGAACGTGAGCATATCCTCGATATTTTTGATAAAACATGTGGAGGACGTTTGATTATCAATCAGAATGTGATAGGTGGGGTAATGTTCGACATCTACAATGATTTTCAGAAAGATGTAAAAGCATTTATCCCTTACATGCGCGAAAAATTAAAGGAATACGACCGTTTCTTCTCGCACAATGTAATTGCTCTGGGACGTATGGTAGGTATTGGAAAATTACAAACTGCCGATGCTATCAGTTATGCCGTTACCGGACCTGCCGGACGTGCTTCGAGCTGGTCATGCGATGTGCGTAAACATCAACCTTATGCGCTTTACGATAAAGTAGATTTCAAAGAAATTATTCGTAACGAAGGTGATTCATATGCACGATATATGAACAGGCTCGACGAAATAGAGGAATCGCTCAAAATAATTGAACAACTGATCGACAATATTCCTGAAGGTGATCATTGTGCTAAAACCAAAGCCATTATAAAACTTCCAGAAGGTGAATATTTTCAGGGAGTTGAAGCCGGTAAAGGTTTATTCGGAGTGTATATCGAAAGTCGCGGCGACAAAACGCCTTATCGTATGAAGTTCCGTTCGCCCTCTATGGCTTTGGTATCGGTGATGCCACTGATCTGTAAGAACGAAAAAATATCGGATTTTATTGGTATTGGCGGTTCGATGGATTATGTAATTCCGGATATCGACAGATAAATCCATTTAGCATTTATATATTTACTATTTACTATTTGCAATTTTAAATTGTACGAAGAGAAAAATATATGTTTCAAAGTTATTCTCAACCTTTAGAATTTACGAATCTGACAAGCTGGATCAATTCCGTTTTGACAGAAAACTTACCTGAGTTCTGGGCTATTTTTATTGAACTGATTCTTGTAGGCGTGGCTTTACTGGCGGCTTATGCCGTTTTTGCCATGATTTTAATTTATGTCGAACGTAAAATTACGGCATTCTTTCAGGCGCGTGTCGGTCCGAACAGGGTAGGGAAGTATGGTATTTTCCAAACGGTGGCGGATGTGCTCAAGATTTTGATAAAGGAAATTATCCATATCAATAAGGTGGATAAGTTTCTGTTTTATGCAGCTCCGTTTTTTATGATTGTGGCTTCAATGCTTACTTTCGGTGCCATTCCTTTTGGAAAAAGTTTACATGCCATCGATTTTAATATCGGTGTGTTTTATGTTACTGCTGTTTCATCGCTTGGTATTATCGGAGTTTTGCTGGCCGGATGGTCGAGTAACAACAAGTATTCAATGATTGGAGCCATGCGTAGTGGAGCTCAGTTTGTAAGCTATGAGCTTTCGGCAGGTTTTGCGCTGATGACTATGGTAGTGCTTTCGGGGACTATGCAATTCAGCGCAATGGTTGAAAGTCAGACTTATTGCTGGAATATCTTTAATGGACACATTTCTTCGTTGATAGCTTTTGTTATTTATCTTATTTCGGGTCATGCCGAAACCAACCGCGGTCCGTTCGACTTACCCGAAGCAGAATCGGAACTTACAGCCGGTTATCATACCGAGTATTCAGGTCTACAGTTTGGATTTTTCTACTTGGCCGAATACCTCAATATGTTTATTATTGCTTCTATTGCCACTACCGTTTTTCTAGGTGGTTGGTTACCTTTGCAAATCAGCGGTTGGGATGGATTTAACCAGTTAATGTGGTATATCCCTTCGTATTTGTGGTTTTTAGGAAAAGTGTCGGTCATGATTTTTCTTAGTTTATGGGTGCGTTGGTCTTTTCCACGTTTGCGTATCGACCAGTTGCTCAACCATGAATGGAAATACCTTTTGCCAATCAACCTTGTAAATATATTTGTGATGGTAATTTTGGTGTTAACAGGTTTGACTTTGACGGACATTTTTTAAATAGACAAAAGACAAAAGTCAAAGGTCTGCAGTCTCCGGTCTACAGACTTTAGATAAAAGAACAAAGACAAAAGACGAAAGTCAATGGTCTACAGTCCCAGGTCTACAGACTTTAGACAAAAAGATCAAAGACAAAAAGAATAAAGATAAAAGATAAGAAAGAGATGAGATCATTTACACAATACTTACATGATTTATTCGGAGGAGTTAATTCATTGCTTACCGGTTTGTCGGTGACATGGAAAGAACTTTGGACCAAGAAGGTAACGCAGCAATATCCCGAAAACAGGGATACATTGGTTATTTCGGAGCGCTTCAGAGGAGAACTCATTATGCCGCACGACGAAAACAACGAACATGCCTGTACTTCTTGTGGTATCTGCCAAATGAATTGTCCGAACGGAACTATTCAGGTGATTTCAAAAATGATTGAAACCGAAGATGGAAAGAAGAAAAAAATTCTTGACAAGCATATTTTCGATCTGGGCATGTGTACATTCTGTAATTTATGTGTAATTACCTGTCCGTCGGATGCGATTGTGTTTACAAATCATTTTGAAAATGCAGCTTTTACACGTAAAAATATGGTGCATCAACTCAATCACGAAGGATCGAAGTTGAGGGAGAAAAAAGCGGCTCCGCAAGCTTCGCCAAAAGGACCGGAGAATCAGGTTAATTGAGTTGGACTCTTAATTTAAAAACGATTATACTCAGTTATTTTCAAATTGGCATATCTTCAAATTAGCATATAGGCACATTATTCTATGGCACAACAAATTATATTTTACATTTTAGCGCTGATTATTGCTGTATTTTCAGTGATGGCAGTCACCTCAGGACGTTTGATTCGTTCGGCTACTTACTTGTTATTTGTACTTCTGGCAACTGCCGGCTTGTATCTTTTATTGGGTTACACCTATTTGTTTGCTGTTCAGACAGCAGTGTATGCTGGCGGTATTATGGTGCTTTTTATCTTTGCTATTTTGCTGACGCAGAAACCGGGTGATCGCATTACGCCAGAATCGTTGAAGCAGCGCACATTAGCTATTGTATTGTCAATTGTCGGGGCTTTGTTTTGTGGTGTTATTATCTTCAGCAATATCAAGAAAGTATACACTTTGGTGGAACAAACCGAAATTGATACAAAACATATAGGTATGACGCTGATGGGGACAGGCAAGTTTCAGTACATGCTGGCATTCGAAGCCGTGAGTATTCTGCTTTTAGCTTGTATTGTGGGTGCTATCATGATTGCCCGCACACGATCGTAAGATAATTTATTTGTAAATAATAAAATAGAAAATTAAAATGGGTGACATTTTTACAAACTTCTTTGCGGGTATCGTACCGTTGGAAGCCTACATGGTAGTAAGTTTGATTATGTTCTTTTCGGGGGTTTATGGTTTCCTTTCCCGTAAAAGTCTTTTGATGATTCTGATTTCTATAGAATTAATATTGAATTCGATAGATATAAATTTTGCGGTTTTCAACCGTTATCTCTATCCCGAAAATATGGAAGGATTCTTTTTTGCTCTTTTCACTATAGCTATTTCAGCTTGTGAAACAGCAGTTGCCATTGCTATTGTTATCAATATCTATCGTAATTTGGGGCATGTGGAGGTTGATAGTTTGAACGAACTTCAGGAACCAGTGGAACCTTCCGAAAACACAGAAGTGTTGAAATAAGTTGTTGATTATTTTCAAAAGATATTTTTAAAATTGTAAATCAGAAAAGATGCAATATACATTATTAATATTAGTTCTGCCTTTGTTGAGTTTTGTGGTGCTGGGACTGATGGATACCAAATGGAAACCCAAAGTGGCCGGAACTATTGGAACTACTGTTCTGGGTATCGTAACTTTGCTTTCGTATTACACGGCGTGGATGTATTTCAGCTCGGCCGATATAAGTGGAACCTATCAGAAACTAATACCATTTCAGATGGAGTGGTTAAGATTCACCGAACATCTTTACATCAATCTGGGCATTTTGCTCGATCCTATTTCGGTAATGATGCTAGTGGTTATCTCAACAGTTTCGTTGATGGTGCACATCTATAGCCTTGGATATATGAAAGGCGAAAAAGGATTCGAACGTTATTATGCTTTCCTTTCGCTCTTTACCTTCTCGATGTTAGGACTTGTACTGGCTACCAATATCTTTCAGATGTATATTTTCTGGGAGTTGGTGGGTGTTTCATCGTATTTGCTGATCGGATTTTATTATACCAAGCCCGAAGCCGTTGCTGCTTCGAAAAAGGCATTTATTGTTACCCGTTTTGCCGATATGTTTTTCCTTATCGGTATTCTGTTCCTTTCGTTTTATACAAAAACATTTGATTTTGGAATTTTGACTTCGGGCGATGCCAGTGTTTTTGCAAGCACAACCGGCGTTTCGTTTATGGGAGTTTCGGTAATGAGCTGGGCAATGGCGCTTATTTTTATTGGTGGCGCCGGTAAGTCGGCCATGTTCCCTTTGCACATTTGGTTGCCCGATGCTATGGAAGGCCCTACCCCTGTTTCGGCATTGATTCATGCTGCCACTATGGTGGTTGCAGGGGTTTATCTGGTGGCACGGCTTTTCCCTGTATATGTGTTATATACTCCTGATGTTTTACACGGCATTGCTTATGTAGGCGCATTTACTTCGCTCTTTGCTGCTGTAATAGCGTGCGTACAAACCGATATTAAACGTGTACTCGCGTTCTCTACAATTTCGCAAATCGGATTTATGATGGTGGCTTTGGGAGTTTCCAAAATGGGTGGAGAAGAAGGACTCGGCTATATAGCCGGAATGTTCCACCTCTTTACGCATGCCATGTTTAAAGCCTTGTTGTTCCTGGGTGCCGGTTCTATTATCCACGCCGTACACAGCAACGATATGAAAGATATGGGCGGACTACGGAAATACATGCCGATTACACACGCCACTTTTCTTATAGCTTGTCTGGCTATTGCCGGTATTCCTCC
>JAYFRI010000113.1:0-5062 GCA_034926015.1 Paludibacter sp.
GATCACCTGTCTCCATGTGGAACATGTGGTTGGTACCATAAGCAACACCATCAGCGCCCACATTCAGGGTTTTGGAGTATTCAATCATAGCAGCCCAGCCATCGCCAATACTGCCTCCTCCAAGCGCCGACAATCCTAAGAAAAGCACAAGGAATGAACCAATGATAAGGATAGGAGTCTGAATGGCCGACAAAGTCATAACGCCTTTCATTCCACCAAGCACCGTAAATATACCTGTTAATACGATCAGACCAATGGCACCGTACCAGAAAGGCAAGCCCAAAAGACTTTCCATAAAAATACCACCTGTAAATGCTGTCACACTCACTTTAGTCAATACATAAGCTATGAGTGTAATGATAGACAACCACGAACCTGTACGAGGTGTATAGCGATTTTTAAGGAAGTCAGGCATTGTAATGATTTTACCTAACTTGTTGTTCATTAACTGATAAAACGGCACAAAAAGCCATCCCAAAATAAGGATCATCCAGCCTTGCATTTCCCAATGCGCCATACCTACACCGGCTTTTGCACCAGTTCCGGCAAGACCAACAAGATGTTCTGAACCAATATTAGCTGCAAAGATCGCTGCTCCGATAATATACCATGGTTCTCCTTTTCCGAACAGATAGTCTTCGCTGTTGGCACCCTGCTGTAAGCGTTTGTCCTTTTGCACCGAACGCCATACGGCCCACGTCACTGCCAAAATTCCAACTACAATGATCAACCAGTCGAGCCAAATAAACTCTTGAGAATTCCAATTCATAATTTAAATATTTTTTGTTTTTGACATTATTTTTCCACTACAAATTTGTAAATACATCTACTGTTGTAAACTTTACCAGGCTCAAGAATTACCGAAGGCCAATCCGGTTTGTTTGGGCTATCAGGATAGTGTTGCGTTTCGAGACAAACCCCCGAGCGTTTTTTATAAACGATCCCTTTCTTCCCTGTTACCTTTCCATCCAGAAAGTTTCCGCTGTACACCTGAATGCCGGGTTCATTAGTATACACTTCAAGTCCGATACCAGTGACTGGAGAACTTACTTTAGCGGCAAGTTTTGTAAGATCACCTGCAGTATTTAACACCCAGTTGTGATCGTACCCATTTCCGAATTTCAATTGCTGAAAATCAAATTTATCGATATCTTGTCCGATGGGTTTAGTTGTACGGAAATCCATTGGAGTATTGTTCACTGAATCAATTGCACCGGTAGTCATGTAGGTTCTGTCTACAGGTGTGTATCTGTCAGCATTCACATAGAGCAAATTATCTGTAATCAAATTATTAGCATCACCCGAAAGGTTGAAATATGAGTGATTACACATATTAATCACCGTTTTTTGGTCGGTAGTAGCTTCAAAGCTGATATCGATGGCATTGTCTTCGGTAAGTTTGAAAGTGACTTTGGCAGTTACATTGCCGGGGAAATTCTGATCTCCATCAGGAGAAAAACGTATCATTTCAACAGTCGTTGCATCGATCTGATTTACCTTTTGGAAAACCTGATACTGCCATCCTTTCGGTCCACCGTGCAAACAATGTCCGAAGTTGTTCTTAGGCAGCTGAATAGTATCTCCATCGATAATAATTCTACCCTGGTTAATCCGATTTGCATAACGTCCGATAGTGGCTCCGAAATCACTTGGCACGTTGATGTAGTCGCTTATACTGTCGAATCCGAGCACCACATCCTGCATTTTTCCGGTTTTATCAGGAACCAGAACAGACACAATGCGTCCGCCATAGTTAGTAAGGCAAACCTCAGCGCCGGCTGCGTTTTTAAGTACATACAAATTGGTTGAATCACCATTTACCACCGTCTGAAATTTGGTTTTATCAAGACCCGAAAGTGTTTTTTCATCATTGCTTTTGCATCCTAAAATAACAAGCATAATGAACGAAAAGCTTAATAGTTTCTTTTTCATATTCTTACATTTTTATTGATAAAAGGTTGAAACGTCCTCGCCCCGAAGGAGCCTTTTTAACTTTCAGGAACAAAAGGACGTTTTTATTATTAGCTAAATAATTCTTTTTCGGTGAATGCTCCCAGTTTCAGGTAGTCTTTATACATTTCACTGTATAGTTCTACATTTTCTTTGTTCGGGAAGTATTCAGAAGCAAATCCCATACCCATAGCGGCCTGAGCGTCTTCTACTTTATCGTAAATACCTGCTACAACAGCTGCAAACATAGAAGTTCCAAATGCGCAAGCCTGTTCGGCTTTGGCCACTTTGATAGGCATGTTCAACACATCGGCCAGCGTTTGCATTACGAAAGGTGATTTCAAAGCAATGCCACCGATACCAATGATTTCTTTGATCTCAACACCATTTTCGATAAAACGATCAACAATGGCTTTCGAACCGTAGGCAGTAGCTTCGACCAATGCACGGAAAATGAGCGGGGCAGAGCTTCCTAAATTTAATCCGGTAATTGTTCCTTTTACCAATTGATTGGCATCGGGCGTGCGACGACCATTCATCCAGTCGGTAGCCAAAACAGTTGATTCTGAAACCGGAACTTTTGCTGCTTCGATAGAAAGTGCTGGAATAATTTGATCCAACGATTCTTCAATCAGTTTTTGTTTGGTTTCAGCATCAATCAAAGTGCTTTTAGCCAGAATATTCTCAATTGGCCAGGCCAAAACTTGTTTGAACCATGCATATACATCACCAAAAGCCGATTGTCCAGCCTCCAGTCCAATCATACCGGGGATAACCGAACCATCAACCTGTCCGCAAATGCCCGGAATAAGTTTATCACCCATTTCTTCGTAGCTGGCCACCATGATGTCGCAGGTAGAAGTACCGATAACGCGCACTAAGGCACCTGGCTTCACCTCGGCACCTACAGCACCCATATGGCAATCGAATGCACCTACAGCAACAGCAACATTGGTAGTTAAGCCTAAACGAGCCGCCCATTCTTCGGTTAAGTAACCCACTTTCTTGTCGCTTGGGCAAGTGTCGGTGTAAAGACGATCTCTGTAACCTGCCAATAAAGGATCAAGTGCAGTAAGGAACTCTTCTGAAGGTAATCCACCCCATTTTTCCAGCCACATAGCTTTGTGACCCGAAGCACAACGACTACGACAAATGATAGATGGATCCGTTTTGTCGGTAATCAATCCCGGCAACCAGTCGCAATGTTCTACAATGGAGTAAGCTGCATTGCGCACTTTTTCATCCACCCGAAGCACATGTAAAGCTTTTGCCCAAAACCATTCTGAAGAGTAAATTCCACCTTCGTACGAAGTGTAGTCTATGTCCCATTTAGCAGCCAGATCATTAATTTCCTGAGCTTCTTTAATAGCTGTATGGTCTTTCCACAAAACGAACATAGCGTTTGGGTTTTCCGCAAATTCAGGTAATAATGAAAGTGGTGTACCGTTTTTGTCAGTAAACACAGGAGTACTTCCTGTGGTATCGAATGCAATGCCAACTACTTTTTCGGCAGTTCCTTCAGGACATTTCGACAAGGCAGTTTTTACTGTATATTCCAATCCTTCAATATAATCAAGCGGGTGCTGACGATATTGATTGGCTGTTGGAACACAGTATTTTCCTTCCATCCAACGTGGATAGTATTTTACTGCTGAAGCCATTTCCTCCCCTGTGGCAGCGTTTACAACAACTGCACGACAAGAATCGCTTCCATAATCTAAACCTATTACGTATTTCATATATTTATTTTTTGTCAATGGTCAATGGTCAAAAGTCAAAGGTCAAAAGTCTTTGTTTGTGGCAAAGACTTTTGACTTGAGACCTTAGACTTGAGACTATGTTTATCTCAATGCTTTATTCAACATATAATACACTTCGTTGTTACGAATATCCTGTTTGAACTGACGAATGTTGGTATCTTTGTCGATAATCAACATTTCCAAATCAGCAATTTCTGCATAGTCTTCCAACATTTCTGTAGTGACAGAGAAGGAGAAGCTTGAGTGGTGTGTTCCACCGGCTGTGATCCATGCACCTGCACCCACTTCGAGGTTTGGTTGTGGTATCCACAAAGCACAAGCTACAGGTAATTTAGGCAATGCCTTAGGTTCAATCACTTTCACTTCGTTTACAATCATGCGGAAACGATTTCCCATATCCACGATAGTTGCAGCAACACCTTCGCCTTCGTGCGCCTGGAATACCAAACGTGCGCAAACACCTGCATCACCAATTCCTAAGAAATGAACTTCGATACGTGGTTTTGCTTTTGCAATTTCAGGATTGATTTCCAACATGTGCGATTGAAGGATGGCACTGTTTGCGCCATCGAAATTTAATACATAATCTTCGAGGAATGAACAACCGCCAGGCAAGCCCTGAGCCATAACCCACATGGTACGGGTAAGAGCAGCTGTTTTCCAGTCACCTTCTGCACCAAAACCGTAACCTTCGGCCATCAAACGTTGCGAAGCAAAGCCCATCAACTGAGACATTCCTTCCAGTTCGTTGAAACTTGTAGTGAAGGCAGTAGCATTTTTATCTTTCAGAAAACGGCGAAGACCAATTTCCTGAGCAGCTGCCTGACGTACAGAAATGTGTTTCTCAGCACCACGTTTGCAGTCATCAGCAAAATCGTATAGTTTTTCGTATTCAGCTATCAAAGCATCGATTTCGGCTTCGGTTACCTCATTTACGTAAGGTACCAAAGTAGCTATCGGAGCATTGTCAACGTGATATCCTAAACGAATTTCGGCTTCTACTTTATCGCCATCGGTTACAGCCACGTTGTTCATGTTGTCACCGAAACGAATGATTTGCATACCCTGAGCATCCGCCCAACCAGCACAAACGCGCATCCAGTCAGAGATTTTAACGTGAGTAGATTTATCCTTCCAGAAACCAACCACCACTTTGCGTGGTTTGCGCAAACGCGAAGTAATAAAGCCAAATTCGCGGTCGCCATGAGCAGATTGATTCAGGTTCATGTAATCCATGTCAATTTCCGACCATGGAATTTGCTCATTGAACTGAGTATGCAGGTGCAGCAGTGGTTTTTTGTAATCCATCAAACCGTGAATCCACATTTTAGCAGGCGAAAAAGTATGCATCC
>JAYFRI010000397.1:0-1925 GCA_034926015.1 Paludibacter sp.
TGGCGAATTGTCACCAACTCAACTGAGTATTATCAACGACAACGAATCAAAATACATAGCTGTTGCTGCAGGTCCGGGAAGTGGGAAAACCAGAGTTCTGGTACATAAACTGGCTTCTCTGTTGCTAATGGAGGATGTAAAACATGAGCAGCTATTGATGTTGACCTTTTCGAGAGCAGCAGTAACGGAGTTTAAAAAGCGTCTTTATAAATTGATAGGAAATGCAGCTTATTTTGTTGATATAAAAACATTTCATTCTTTTTGTTTCGATTTAATGGGAAAGGTTGGCAGTCTTGAGAAATCGGATGATATTTTGAAAAGAACCATTCAGAAAATCAGAGATAATGAGGTTGAAATCAGTCATATTACCAAAACAGTATTGGTGATTGATGAAGCGCAGGACATGAATGAAGATGAATACAACTTGATATGTACTCTGATGGAACTGAACGAGGACATGCGTGTAATTGCAGTTGGCGACGACGATCAGAATATATATGAATTCAGAGGGTCAAGCTCTAAATATCTGGAGAACTTTATATCTAATAATAAGGCGACCAGGCACGAACTTCTGGAAAATTACAGAAGTAAAAACAATTTGGTAGAATATACCAACGAATTCTCCAAACAAATTAAGCACAGACTGAAAAGTACCGATATTTTTGCCCGACAAAGGGATAACGGATATTTAAAAGTAGTTCGTTACTATACCAACAATCTGATTATACCATTGGTAGATGATATTCTATCCACAGGTTTATCGGGTACCACTTGTGTACTTACCAAAACAAACGAAGAAGCATTACAGGTTGCAGGTCTGTTGCTCAAAAATAATGTTCAGGCCAAGTTGATTCAATCGAATGATGGTTTCAGTTTGTACCATGTGCTTGAAATAAGATGCTTTATCCAATTGTTGAATCTGACAGACGATGTGTTTGTTATTTCTGATGATGCATGGGACACTGCTAAAAAGGAAATAACTAATCTTTTCAGAAAGAGCAGTCGGTTAGATCTGTGTTTGAACTTAATCAGAGACTTTGAGGACTGTAATCCTAAAAAGAAATACAAATCAGATTTTGAAACCTTTGTCAGGGAGTCAAAACCAGAGGATTTCTACAACGAGAATGGCGAAACAGTATTTGTTTCAACTATTCATAAGGCAAAAGGAAAAGAGTTTGATAACGTTTTTATAATGTTGGAAAACTACAATGCCGAAACAGATGAAGCTAAGCGGGTTTTGTATGTAGGAATGACCCGTGCCAAAAAGAATTTGACTATCCACTTGAATTCATATATTCTGGATATACTTTCCCGGGTTTTGGTTGATAGAATCGAAAATAAATCAGTTTATCTAACACCAAATGGTATTTCAATGCACTTATCCCACAGAGATGTAAATCTGGGTTATTTTGAATATGTACAAAACAGAATCAGAAATATTATCAGTGGAGATGTGTTGATAATCAAAGAAGAGGGTTGTGCAAATTCTAATGGCGATTTGGTACTGAAATTTTCGCAAAAAACAGTAGATGCTCTGAAATACCATGCCGAAAAAGGTTATCAATTAAAAGAAGCCAAAGTTAACTTTGTCGTGTATTGGCGTAAAGAAGGTTCGGATAATGAGATCAAAATAGTCTTGCCTGAATTGTATCTGGAGAAAGATTGAATGGTTGGGCTTTGAGGCTGCTACTTATAAAGTATTGAACGATCACAAATTATTTTTAGATAAAGATACTGAAACCAGTGCCGAATTATATCGCAAAAACGGTTTACATGTGGTGGAGTATGATTATATGGATGGGGATGAAGATGAGATGATTTACCGTATGTTGGATGATGATGAGTTAGATCCTGTAGGTGATGGTTTTACATTGGAAGAAGCTATTTTGTTTGCCGATAACTACGCTTTTGCTCACGGTTGGCAA
>JAYFRI010000395.1:0-4682 GCA_034926015.1 Paludibacter sp.
ATGTTTTACAACATGTTTTGAAAAATAAATAGAAAATAATTTTTTTGTTGTAAATAGATATAGTATTTTTGGTCAACCAATTTATTGGTTGACCAAAAATACTATATTAAATGAAAAAAGAATACCTGACAGTATTGCTCTTATTTACTTTGTTGTTGCCCGCAACTACCCAAACACTTATCAATACTTCCTTCGAAAGTATTGATAACTATTCTGTCGGCAGTATTCACAACAAGAATAGCTGGAAAGTAACATCCGGCTCAGGAGAAATAGTAAAAACAGCAGACTATATAAAAGAAGGATTTCAGGGTCTGAAACTTTCGACTACATCAACTGCCCTACAAATTGATCATACTTCATTTGCATCTAACTCAACAGCGCTCGCAGGCGACGTGTATTTAGATTTCTGGATTAAACTAAAGTCATTGCCGACAGCATCGTTTTCAATCACGGGTTATGATTTAGGGACAAATACTCATCGTAGTTTTATGCTCGATTTTCAGAACACAGGCAAAATTAAGATATACGATGGAACTGCGGGTTGGGCAACCCAACCAACTTATACCACAGATACATGGACGCGGATTTCGATAAAAATCGACAATGGAGCCGGAAAATATCAACTTGCCATAAATGGAGCTATTCTGAATAAAATATTTACATTCAGAGAAATCAGAAATGCTGCAACAGCATTTGACTTTCACTCTATACGTTTTTCAATGGGAAGTGGAACATGCGATGTTGCTGTTGAGAATATTTATATTGGCTCCACTCCTATTGCTGACATTGCATTTCAGGCTTCTTCAACCGATAGAACTATCGTCGTTACTCAACCTACATTTGGAACAATAACGCTTTCTCCAACAAAAGCAGCATATCAATTGAATGATCAGTTGTCGGCAAGTATTACTGTGCCAGAGCATTATATTTTTGGCGGCTGGACTGGCGATTTATCAGGAACTGAGAATCCGAAAACATTTACCGTCAATGGCAATATGACAATTGGCGCAACAGTTATCATTGATCCACAAAACCCACCAACTCAGTCGAGCATTACAATTAATCAACCTGTTGGAGGAACTATTACACTTCAACCACAACAAACAAATTATTATAACGGCACATCTGTTACAGCGCAAATCACTGTTCAGTCGGGGTATCAATTCACCGGTTGGAACGGAGATTTAACAGGAACATCAAATCCTTTATCTTTTGTGGTAAACAACAATATGACCATCGGAGCAATGGTTTCTGAAATTCAGGTTTCATCTTCGAAAAGAATTGTAAACACAGTGGCTCAGTTTAAAGATGCTCTGGCTAACATGAATCCCGGCGACACCATCCTTGTTTCAGATGGCAATTATGCGCTTGGAAGCGTAAAAGTAAATCGTGGTGGTTCTGAATTAAAACCGATAATCATTAAATCGGCCAATTTACACGGAGCCAGAATAACCGGTTCATCTACATTTACTTTATCAGCCATAAGTTATGTTACTTTCGAAGGCTTCGATATCGATATTGAGCCAATGAGCACTATTTTCAAGATGGAAGGATGTAGTTATGTACGCATTACACGCAACTGGCTAAAGATGAAAACGCTCGTCGAAGGACAAACATCTAAATGGATAACCGTTGGCGATGTTTGGGCAAATGAGGTTTGCAATAGTCATCACAATCGGTTCGACCACAATTTATTCGATGGCAAATATGACTCCGGAGCATGGTTGGTTATTGATGGAAGTCATGGCACCGTTCCTGCTATTTCGCAACACGACCGTATTGATCACAATATTTTCAGAAATAACACACCAAGATTGGCAAACGAAAAAGAAACTGTACGTATTGGCGTAAGTGATTTATGTAAATTGGATGCATTTACAGTTGTCGAAAATAACCTTTTCGAAGATTGTGATGGCGACCCAGAAATTGTTTCGGTAAAAAGTTGTAAAGATACTGTTCGAAACAACACTTTTCGACGTTGTGTAGGAACTGTGTGTTTACGCCAGGGAAACAACAGTGTAGTTGAAGGAAATTATTTCTTTGGCGAAGGAAAAACCACAACATTCGAAACAAACACAATTGGCTGTGGTGGAGTTCGTATTTATGGATTAAATCACAAAATTATAAATAACTATTTCGAAGGCCTTACCGGAAGTAAATGGGATGCCGCTTGTGTAATGACCAACGGCGATGTCACAAATAACTCTACAAGTAATTCAAGTCATTTTATACCAGAGAATAATCTGTTTGCTTACAATACCCTCGTCAATAACAAATCTGATATTGAGATTGGTTTTGACAATAATGGAGCCTATGGATTAGCACCTAAAAACAATATGATTGCGAATAATATTGTAATAAACAATGAAAATCCAATTATAAAATCTTTCAACAACAATTCATTAGCAGGAGTTAGTTTCAGTAGCAATATTATGTATTCCACCGGAACTTCTACACTTGGATTAGCAGGAATGAGTGAAGCTCAGATAAAAACAATAAATCCTCAATTAGAAAAAACAAAATGCAGGACTTATAACTCAAATTGTGATTACAAAACTCCGTTTGAAACCTACAAGCTTACACCAGCAAGTCCTGCCATAAATGCCTCTATCGGTTATGAAACCGTATTTAATGATGCAGAAGGTCAAACTAATGTGGGCATACGTGACATTGGAGCTGATGAGTTTAATGTTGATAAAGAGATTACAAACGGTCCATTGAATGAACTACATGTGGGGCCCACTGCTCTCGAAACCTACGTATACGAAACAAACGTTACTACTTCAGTTCACGCATTACCAACAAATAAAATAACAATAAGCCCGAACCCATTTGTAGGAAAAACACAAATTACTTTTCAGTCAAATACCGAAGGTCCGATTATAATAAAATTATTTAACGCTACCGGACAACTTATTTCTACCGAAACTATGTTGAAGAATAGCGGATTTTACCAGCATGAAATACAAATGAGCCAAACCGGACTTTTTTTCTGTATCATAGAATCAAATCTGGACAAACAATCTTTCAAATTAATTTCGAAATAAAAATTACATAAAAAAAATATCATGAAAAAAATTACATTATTCCTGACATTACTAATTTTCACCTTTGGGGTAAATGCAACTATTTATTTGGATGAAACATTTAACTATGACATTGGAACCCTAAAACCAAACTGGACTGCTGGCGGCACTATAGGAAACTGGAGTAGCGACTTTATGGTCGATGCCACTGCATTGACTTACTCAAACACCGGAGGTATCCCCTTTCTATCAGGTGTGGGCAAAAGCCTAACCTGCGATTACCAAAGTCCTTATGGTGCAACAAACTATTATAATTTCAGGCTTTTTAACAGTAGTCCGATCTCAACCGGAACAGTCTACGCTTCGTTTTTATACTCGCCTAATAGCATACTAAATACCCAATCGAATGCCCCAATCTTTTTAATGACAGGTACATCCTCAACTACAGGAGTATCAGTTTATGTTGGTAAAGCTTTGGCACCGAACGATGCAACTCATTTTAGATTTGGAACTACCAGAGGCAGTTCAGGGAGTGCTGATATCAAGTGGGGTACAACTGAGTTTTCAATGGAAGACAACAAATCAAATGTTTTTTTTATTGTTTTAAAATATGATCTGGCAACTCAAATCTCTTATTTATATATCAATCCGGTAGTTGGTAGTGCAACAGAACCTACAGCAGAGGCTTCTGATGCAACATCAACAAGTAGTGCAAAAACATCGCTGCAAGGCATTGAGGTAAAAACAAATGGAAACACAAAAACAGTAAATAAGATAAGCGGAATCAGAGTGTCGACCACTTGGAGTGAAGCAGTTGCTGCACAATCAACAGCAGCTCCTCTTGCCACTCCAATCGTTGGGGCGGCATCATCAATAACAGCAAATGGATTCACTGCCAACTGGACTCCTGTTTCTAACGCTATAGGCTATGATGTAATGGTTTATCAGGGAACTACTTTAGTCAAAACATTGAATGCGTCTGGACAAACCGCTTCAAGTGTCGAAATCACCGGATTGACACAAGGAACATCTTACACATATAAAGTTATAGCAAAAGGAAACGGAACTGACTTCAGTGACTCTGATCTTTCGATGGCATCAACTGCATTTTCTACTTTAGGAACCAACTCAATTGATAAGTTCACAACTGATTTTGGCGATGGAACATGGGGACCTATTGCGACTACATCTTACCCATCCGGAAGTTATCCATCTTCTACTATTAATGGATTTAACCTCGTTAAAACATATTTATATACGGGCACAGTAACTTGCGACACAGGAGAAAAGCACACAAATCGTATTTTGATGGGAAAAAGTTCCGAAGGTGCAGTTATCGAATTTCCTGCGCTAACTACTGTGGGCGAAGTAGAAATTCATGCAGCAACAGGATCGGATGCAATGAGTTTCAGACTAGAAGAACTTGTGGGATTGAACTGGGAGATTATTGGTACATATACCACCCGAAAATCTCCGGATAGTATTTATGTAATTCCGGTTCTTCGAAACTCTGTAACAAAACTTCGTATCGCTAACAATACGGGGAGCGGTTTGTATGTTTATAAGATTCTAACCCGTACTTATCAGGAAGCAACCGAACTTACATTACGCTCTTCATCACCTTCTCAAGACGAGGTTTGTTTTGCAAACCTGAAA
>JAYFRI010000160.1:0-2500 GCA_034926015.1 Paludibacter sp.
GGTGTGTTGGCCATAGAAATGGGCGCCACCGTAAAGGACCTTGCATTGACCATTCACCCCCACCCTACACTGTCGGAAACAGTAATGGAAGCAGCCGAATTGTTCTACGGGCATTCGTCGCACATTTACAAGCCTGTGAAACATTAACCAACTGAAGACTTTTTCAGTCAGTTCCCAAAACAAACAAACCCTGATAATTTTGAATTATCAGGGTTTGTTTTTGTTTAAAAAGTTGTCTTACTAGGATTCGAACCTAGACAGGCAGATCCAGAAACTGCAGTGCTACCATTACACCATAAGACAGTAGAGATTATTGTTGACCAAAACCATTGTTTTGGAAATTTTCAGGGAAAAAACGGTTGAAGTCCATTGCTGAAATTCAACCGTTGTTGTTATTGTTGTCTCACCAAGATTCGAACTTAGACAGGCAGAACCAAAAACTGCAGTGCTACCATTACACCATGAGACAATCATTAGTGCTTTTCACAAAAGCGGTGCAAAGATACGATTGTTTTTCATTTCAGCAAAATCTTTTACCGAAATTATTGCATATTTTTTCAGTTCTATTCTTCAGCAATGAGTAAAAAATAGTTCTTTTTACCTTTCTGAGCCAGTAGGTATTTGCCATTCAGCAGTTCAGATTGGGTAATGAGCATATCCTGATTGTCGATTTTTTCTTTATTCACACTGACGCCACCCGACTGAACAAGTTTGCGCATTTCGCCTTTCGAGGGAAAAACAGCAGCCATATCCACCATTAAATCGACGGCTTTAACGCCTTCGGCAAAAACAGCCTTCTTCACCTTGAACTGAGGCACACCTTCGAACACAGCAAGGAGCGTATCTTCGTCTAATTTTTTCAATGCCTCAGAAGTGGCGTTACCAAAAAGGATGTTCGACGCTTCTACAGCGGCATCGTAATCTTCCTGCGAGTGTACCATGACTGTCACCTCCTGCGCCAAACGTTTCTGAAGGATGCGTAAATGAGGTGCTGCCGCATGTTCGGCAATCAGACCATCAATTTCAGCTTTTTCTATAGATGTGAAAATCTTAATATACTTTTCGGCATCAGCATCGCTTACATTCAACCAAAACTGGAAGAATTTATAGGGCGAAGTGTAGCGGCGGTCGAGCCAAACGTTTCCACTCTCGGTCTTGCCAAACTTACCACCATCGGCCTTTGTAATCAAAGGACAAACAAGTGCAAAAGCATCGCCATTGGTTTTACGGCGGATCAGTTCAGTACCAGTAGTGATGTTTCCCCACTGATCGGAACCACCCATTTGCAGTTTACAGTTTTTATGCTGATTGAGCCACAAAAAGTCGTAGCCCTGGAGCAGCTGATAAGAAAACTCGGTGAACGACATGCCTACGCTCGACTCAGAACTCAGGCGTTTTTTTACCGAATCCTTTGCCATCATATAGTTCACAGTAATGTGCTTACCAATATCGCGGATAAAATCGAGGAAAGAATAATCCTTCATCCAATCGTAATTGTTGACCAACTCAGCAGCATTAGGCGCATCACTATCGAAATCAAGGAACTTAGCCAACTGTGCTTTAATTGACTCCTGATTGTGGCGCAAAGCAGCTTCGTCGAGCAGATTACGCTCGGCCGACTTGCCCGAAGGATCGCCAATCATACCTGTGGCTCCACCTACCAGCGCAATAGGTTTGTGACCTGCCCGCTGAAAGTGGCGCAACATCATCACGCTTACCAGGTGACCGATGTGCAACGAATCGGCTGTAGGATCGATCCCCACATAAGCCGCGGTCATTTCTTTAGCCAATTGTTCTTCTGTTCCGGGCATCATTGTATGAATCATGCCACGCCATTGAAGTTCTTCGATAAAATTCATTTCGTTATCGTATTATTTTTTATTCGTATTATCGCTCTTTTTTTGAAGCTGCAAAGATACAACTTTTCAGTTAAGTGGCAGTAGGAAAGGAAGAGAAAAAATAACAGGATACAGTTACGCATCTTAACTTCTGATTGATTTGAAATTCGACCGTCATATTTACTTCATGCTCTTTTCACCTGACTGTATTGACATTGCAATAATTTAAATCAAAATACAAGATAGAAAAGTTGACTATAATTGCAGATTCCGGCCTTCTTTCACAATCCAACATAGAGGCGTTGCAAACAAAAAATTACGAATTTATTTTAGGAGCAAGAATAAAAAATCAGAAACATATATTTCAACAAAAGATATTAGATCTTCATCTTAAAAATAGAGAAAGTCAATTGACTTCCACAGATGGCTTAAACTTGATTGTCAGCTTCTCTGATGACAGAGCAAAGAAAGACAAGCACAATAGGGAAAAGGGATTGAGAAAACTTGAAAAACAAGTAAGAACAGGTAAATTGACAAAATCCAGCATTAATAACAGAGGATACAATAAATACTTAAAGCTGGAGGGTGAGATAAACGTAAAGATTGATCTGGAAAAATTCAATCAAGATGCACAACGGGATGGATTAAAAAGATATATCACG
>JAYFRI010000088.1:0-4220 GCA_034926015.1 Paludibacter sp.
ATTATTTGTTTTTTTATAATGATCTAAATAGTAAATAAAATTACCAGCCACTTGTGGCACCACCGCCGCCTGACATTCCACCGCCAAAACTACCGCCACCACTGAATCCACCGCCGCCAAAACCTCCACGTCCACTAAACATGCCTCCTGCTATTGCGCCTCCCGCAACTGCACCGCTATTGCGTTGCAAACGAGGAATGTTGTCGTTATGATGTTCTTCGTATCCACAGAATTTACAATGATAAGTAACCCTTTCGGTACCAGCGCTGATATAAGTTGGTGCTACTACAGTTCGTTTTTCTTTCAGAATAAATGCTTTTGTGTTGCATTTCGGACAATTACTGTAGGCGCTTGGTTTATCAAGGGTGAAAATAGCTTCGTTTTTACAGCTATCGCACACAAAAACATCGTAGTCCACAGCATGCAGTTGTTCTTCGAATTGCTGCGCCAATTTAAGATGTGCATCTTCCTGTTTTTCGCTCAGGATGTGCATTTTGCCATCACATTCGTTGCACTGAATAGGCTCGCGACGAATTTTCCTCATCATCACTTTAGCGTAAAGGTTTGCCGGAATCGTTGTGAAAGGAACAACAAGCAGCAATACGATCAGTTCGAATGCTAATTTCAATAGAATAATTGCAACAAAGCCAATGATCGGTACCAATACCGCAATCAGCATCAAGACACTCGTTTTATTGCTTTTGATAACTTTGTAACGGGCTATATTGTTCGGATAACGCGTATCTTTTCTTACTTTATTTACAATGTTGTTCACCCATACAAGTGAAAGAATGATAAGGATCAAATAAACCCCTGCTGCAAGTGGTAAAACTTCGTTCCAGGCAAAGGGAGCTTCGGGTTTTGTTTCGAAAGGTTCATCTTTTACTGTGCTCACTATCCTTTCCACTCCTGCCAGCATCCCTACATCATAATTCCCGTTTTTGAATTCGGGAATCATTGTCTGTGTCTGAATTCGTTTACAAATGGCATCGGGTAAAACGCCTTCGAGTCCGTAACCGGTTTCGAAGGTTACCTTTCGTTGGTCAAGGACAAAAAGCACCAACAAACCATTGTTGTTCTGCGACTTTCCAATGCCCCAGGCCTTAAACAAGTCGGTGGCAAATGATTTAATATCTTCGTAACCGATGGAACTGACTGCCACCACAGCTACTTCCGAACCATTTTGTGCTTCTAAAGAATCGAGCAGCACATTAATACGCGACACTGCTTCCTGACTCAGAATACCATCCGGATTACTCACATAAGCATTCGCATCCTGTGTTTTCGGATAAGGGATTGTATTTACGGTATACTCTGTCCCGAAAAGGAAAGTGCTTACCGAAACAAAAATAAGGAGCAGTGCTTTTTTCATTGTCAGTATTTTTTAAAGTTGATTTCTCGAGTCCAGCAATTCTACTTCGAAAATCAGTGTAGAGTGTGGAGGTATGTCACCTAAACCCTCTTCGCCATAGCCAAGATCGGCAGGCACATACAACATATATTTACCCCCTACATTCATTTTCACAATGGCTTCCTGCCATCCCGGAAGTGCATTGTAAAGAAATGATTTATATTCTCCGCTATCAAAAACAGTTCCATCTATCAACCATCCTTTATAATTTGCAGTTATATAGCTGCTCTGGAGGTTAGGTCTTCCCATTTCGCCCTGATGAATCACTTTGTAACACAAGCCGCTTTCGGTCCTATGGAAACCCGCATCGTTTTCATGTTTTTCAAAATAGTTTTCAATCCATTGTTTGTTGAGAATTTTCCAGTCAGCATATTTATCTTCTTCGCACGAAGCAAGCATGAATGTTATTACTAACAAAAGAAAAGGTAAAAAAGTTATACGTTTCATTTTAGTTCTGTTATTTTGCAGTCAGTTATTTATTTTTATTCCTATATTGTTGTGAAAACGATTTTTTAGCAAACTCGGGCATTGAACGCGAAGGTCCCCATCCAAACCAATTCAGCGGTTTTGCACCTACCGATTTAATCCCTCCGGGAATCATATCAAATCCTATTCTTTTCGATCCCATAAGCTGAAAACCCTGCATCAGCATTTTTTCAGTTCGCGGACGTAAATTTTGTTCTACCGCCTTTCTTCTGTTGGCCAGGAGAATGTCAGTCAGCGGTATTTTTACAGGACAAACTTCAACGCATTTACCACAAAGGGTCGAAGCAAAACTTAAATGCGAAAATCCTTTGAAACCACGCAGATAAGGCGTCAACACCGAACCTATAGGGCCACTGTAAGTTGTATCGTAGGTGTAACCACCAATTGTTTTATACACAGGACATCCATTCAAACAAGCACCGCAACGAATGCAGGCCAGCGATTCGTAAGCTTCGTCATCGGCATACACATTGGTGCGTCCGTTATCAAGTAGAATTACTATCATTTTTTCAGGACCATCCACCTCGTTGTCTTTCCGCGGACCTGTAAAGATAGTATTATAAGCCGTTATTTGCTGACCCGTTCCATGCGCTGCCAGTAAAGGATAAAACAAGCCCAGTTGATTCATTTTCGGTATGATCTTTTCAATACCTGCAATCACGATGTGCACTTTCGGGAAAGCTGTTGTCATCAAACCGTTGCCTTCGTTTTCGGTCACCGAAATGCCTCCAATGTCGGCAATCAGAAAATTAGCACCTGTAACTCCAATCTGAGCGCTTGTGTACTTTTTCCGAAGCACCTGACGAACGTATTCAGTCATTTCCTCGGGTGTACTATCTATCGGTGTACTGAACTTTTCGTTGAAAAGCTTTGCAATATCGCCTTTTGATTTGTGCATAGCCGGTGTTACAATATGGTAGGGCCGTTCACCAGCCACCTGTACAATAAATTCTCCCAAATCAGTCTCTACCGATTCGCAACCAACACTTTCGGCCACATGATTCAGCTCTATCTCTTCGGTGGTCATCGATTTACTTTTCACCAACAAACGAGCCTCATTGTCTTTCAGAATCTGTTTAATGTAGGCTGTAGCTTCTTCTGTATCTTTTGCCCAAAGCACTTCGGCACCACGTGCCGATATTTTTTCTTCAAATTCAAGCAGATAACTGTCCCAGTTCTGCAACACATCGCGTTTGATGGCTGCTGCCTCCTGTTTAGCTAGTGCAACATCTTTATACCGTGCCATCCCTTTACTCACCGCTGCATCATAGCGTGAGATATTGAACTGAATCGTTTTCCGGTGACCTTCATCGGAAGAGATTTTCTCAGCTGCAATTTTAAAGGCCTGACTATTCGACATATGTTTTTATAATTGAATAACGTGCCATTTTCAATTGAATAGAAAGAGGGTAAACGGCACATTAGCTACTGTGAAGCTACATGTTTTTTGCCTGTTTACTTATGTCCCTGTTATTGAAAATGTTTATTTTTTCACTTCAAAAGTAAAACTTCCAATCCGGCTTCCATCCACAAAGAAGTCGGCTCTGTAAGTTCCTTTTTGCAGAATTTCCTCTACTTTCCAGTAGATTACATCCGAATATGCTTCTCCTGTATATTCAAAATTCTTTTTAGCCGAATAAGCAATCATTTTGTTTTCGAACTGAAAAACGTTAGAAGCGCTTTTTGTCATTACCTCATCGTCGGGACGCGTAATGCGCAGGTACAATACCTTTTCGCCCGAAACGGCTGTTATGTTTTTCGAAATAGTAAAACTGAATTGCAGGTTAGCAGTTTGAGAGAACCATGTTGTTTTACGGTTTTTGCTATTCAAAGGCTGCATACTAAAAGCCGAAATATCAAGCTTCGAAGCACGCGTCACCACTTCGTTCAGGTTTTCTTTTTCTTTCGAAAGTTGTTGCACTGTTTCGGAGGCCTGATTGAATTTCCGGCGCACTTCCACGTTTTCGGTCTTAAGTACTTTGTTCTCGGCATTCAATGAATCAATCTGGTTGACATAACGTACCATTACACTGCGCACAGTGGCCAATTCCTTCCGGAGTTCTGCAATGCGTCGGGCATTTGTTGCTTTTGTAATCCGTAATTCTTCGAGCAATTGTTGCACTTTTACCTTTTGGTTATCGAGCAATTTAAAAAGCGAATCGTTTTTTATGTTCACTGTATAACCATCGAACTCAGTTGCCAGATTCTGAAATTCATTTTCAACTTGTTCCTTTTCAAAAACCATCATTTCGGCCACTTCCGAAATTTCTCTTTCCTTTTCATTTACCTTATTTACAAAATAAAAAACAACAATCAGCAAAAT
>JAYFRI010000147.1:0-24874 GCA_034926015.1 Paludibacter sp.
AGTCGGTCTCGACCGGTTTTTAGTCGATAATTACCGGTTTACATCGGTCGCGACCGATGTAAACCGGTAATTATCGACTAAAAACCGGTCGAGACCGACTCCGAATCGGTCATGACCGACAAAAAGACGCTCCGGACCGATGTAAAACCGATCGCGAGCGGTTATGAACCGGTCGTGACCGACCAAAAACCGGTAATTACCTACTAAAAGACGGTCGGGAGCGTGTTGGAGACGGGGTTTTACTAGAGAACTGTCTGCCTGATTGGGAAAAGACGAGACTATTAGAGTAAATACAAAAATAACAAACTCTCTGCCGCACAAATTGTATCGTGCGGGGAATAATGTAATAGTTTTTTTTTGCACATATAATACAACTTTATTCGGCATAGCCGCATACAATGGATTCGGTATGTTCGGATAAAGTTGTTATAGAAAAATGCCGTTATACCGATTAAATATAAAAATACCGATTAATAATTATTTAAAACAGAGCAACAATGAAAAAAAATTACATCTTACTAATTATTTGTTTTTTTGTGTCTATTGTAGTTCATGCAGCCGATTTTATTATTATAAATAAAATTATGTATGATTCTCCTTTGAATGAGCAAATAGCACAAAACATACCCTATAGCAATGGTGAATATATTGAATTGTACAATGCAGGTATAAGCTCGGCTGATCTAACGGGCTGGACTTTGCGTGGTGGTGGAACTACCGAAACGTATAATTTCCCCAACAATACGATTGTTGCGCCCAAATCCTTTCTCATTATTGCATATCAGTATTATAACAGTGGATTTACATTAGATCAACTGTATCCGGGACTTTATCCTTCAGGCAATAATCAGATTTTATATCAGCGAAAAATTATTTTGAGCAATTCAGGTGAACCTGTATACTTAAAGGACAATCAAAGTGTGGTACGGGATAGTATTTATTATGATGGTACTTCGAACAAAACAAAACCCAACAGACTTAGCGCCGAAAATGTAGATGGACTATCGGGAAATTCTTGTGTTTGTTTACAACGGAAAACCGCGCTTTTTACAGACACTGGTTGTGCTATACCAGATAATCTGGAATGGATTACCGCATTAGTCAATCCACACCAATTACATATCTCCTTTATTTCTCCGGTTTTGCCGGGGATGGGTTTAGGTTATAATTATGATCTTGCAGGTAATCGTGCCAGCAGGGGGATTATCAATTTATCACGTTCAGCTTCGTACGTAAAGAGTAATAATAATGAAGAGACTCCAGCAATACAAGAAGAAGTAGGTAAACATAACATTACGATTTATCCCAATCCAACAAGAGGTCTGTTAAGCCTCTATATTGATGGGTATGATGAAAATACGGCTGCAGAAATAAAAATTTACGAATCGTCGGGAAGATTGATTATAAACAGGAAAGTGGATGCTCCAACAGCCGATTTTGATTTAAGTGCAAAAGCTCAGGGTGTATATTTTTTGCGGATAAGGATAAATGATGATTTGTTGACTTATAAAATAATAAAAGAATAATAAAGTGTTAACTTCAATATACTTAAGGATATGACAAAAACTATTCAAACTATCAGTGCTTCTCTTGTTATGCTTATTGTATTTTCTTTTGGTATTTATGCACAAGATACAACCAATAATATAAGTAACAATAACATCCCCGACATGACAAATTGGTCGGATGAAAAGATAAAGCTATGGGAAGATTCTGTAAAAAAAGTATTATTTCCACAACCGGTTGTTGCGAGTACGACCGACACTTCAATAATTTCAGCAGTCAGATCTAAAAGCAACAGGATAATGGCGGCGTCTACTTCAAATAGCTATGTCCCAAACTATCATTCTATTGATCAAACAAAAGCTGTTGGCGAAATAGCCATAAGTCAAAGTATATCGCCAAGCGGAGCAACCACTTATACTGTTCCCATCGACATTTACCAATCTCCTAATGGATTTCAGCCGCAATTAGTACTTGGTTACAACAGCCAGGGTGGAAATACGTCAATGGGTATGGGCTGGAATTTCGGTGGAGCATCCGTTATAACACGGGTTGCTCAGAGCCAATATTACGATGGATCAACAAAAGGCATTACTATGGGAAAAGAGGATGCTTTTGTGCTCGATGGTATGCGACTTTTAAAAACCGAAGAAACTTCAACTCAAATTAAATATGAAACCGAGCAGGGAAATATCAAAGCCATTGCTTACCTAAATGGTTCGGTTGTTAAATACTTCGATGTTTTTTATCCTGATGGTAGCCAGGCGATTTTCGGGTATACGATTAATAATACAAGCAGTTTAACTTATCCTATTGTTAATTTGTCCGATAGATTTAATAATTCAATATTTTTTAATTATAGTTATGCCGGGGGTAAGTATTTTCTAATACAAATAATGTATGGTGCTTCCTATTCAGCTTCTATTGAATTTAATTATCAAACAAGCAGACCGGATAATGTGATTACCTATCAAGCAGGTCATAAAACAATAGAAGATCGCTTACTTAGTTCTATTGTGTGTAAATATGGTAGCACTGCTTTGCGCACTTACAATTTCGAATACATCACGCAAAAAAACACATCTTTACTCAATAAAATAAACTGTTCGGCAGGAGGCTCTTCACTTAACCCGCTTATATTCTATTATGGAGAAAATAATACTGCCACTGGTTATATCAATAGTGAGACTCAACTATCGGAGTGGTATGTATATAATAACCCAGGTCAGGTACAAGTTGAAAAGGGTAAGTTTGAATATGGGACACAGAATGATGGAATGATAGTGAATCCATCCAATGAGCAGTATTGGTATAAAAAAGTGGATCCAAGCCTGTTTCACAGCACTCACAGGCAATACATAAATCAATACAGCGGGCAGGAAAAGATTTTTCTTTACAGCAGGATTGGTAGTACTTTGGCCGAACCAATGCCCAATCTGGTGACCGGCACTAATTTCATTAAGATGTTTTGCGCTAATCTCGACGGAAAAGAGGAGGATGAAATAGTGAAAATAAACAATGGAATTTCAGGAAACAACGATCAGGTCGTTTTCACGGTGTATAAACCGAATATATATAGTGGATTTGGCTTGAATTATACGCGGACATTCAATCTTCCTACAGTACTTACAGATATTAATGGAAATAAAAGTATACATCCGAAGTTTTATTTCCCCGGCGACTTCAACGGTGACGGCAGAATGGAAGTTTTTGCCGTATCGTGTAATAACCCCTTAGAAAATGGACAGACATCAAAATGTTATCTTTTCGACCTCGAAACAGGCACATTGCTTTTTGATGATTTTGTATTTCCTTACGAAGTAAATTTCATGGGAACTAAGCAGAACGACATGTCCGACGCAGCACAAAAGACCGACCGATTATATGTGTTGGATTATGATGGTGACGGCAAGTCTGATATCTGCCTTATCAATAACGATGGAACCAAAATCTTCACATTCAATATCACTGGTTCTACCTATACATTAAGTCAGGCAGGAAGCACTTACACGGGTTTGAAAAAAGTGGATTTAAATGAAAAACAACTACTCTTGGGTGAATTCAATGGTGATGGGAAAGTTGATTTTTTACTCACTCCTAAAAAAACGTTTTCTGACTGGAGCTTTTTTTACTCAATGGGCAATGCCCAATTTGAACAAAGCCCATATAGTCTGTATCGCTATTCCTCAGATGATAGCTATTTTCTTCAGGACGTGAACTCTGATGGACTCACTGATTTAATTAGCATGAATTCTATCTCGTTTATCACGTATTTATCCGTAAACGGAGGATTCAGTTTGTCTTCGGTTGTGACTCATAACAATAATAACATTATCATTATACCTACCAATGTCAATAACCGCAACTATTTTAGTCAGATTGTTGCACTCCGAAACGATGGGATCGCATCGCTTTATTCTTTTCCTTGCAACGATAGCAAAGAACGAATGCTTACGGGAATGATAAATAGTCTGGGCGTAATTACCAAAAACTATTACGCTCAATTGAACGAAGGAGCAATGTATACATATTCCGGTTTATATACTCCGGGTTATGGTGCGGTATATCCTTACGTAAACTTTCAGGGAGGGCTTACGGTAACCGGAAAAACTGAATTGTACCACAATGGGGAGTTAACTGCCTCAAATGCCACCTGTTATGTTAATGCCGTAATTCATCAACAGGGCCTTGGATTTAATGGATTCGAACGCATTACCAGTTTTGATTTGACCCGAAGCCGAAGCTCGGTTCAGGTATTCGCCCCTTACAACTACGGAGTTCAGGTAAGCGACGACTCGCCCACAGCAAGCAACACTTACAATTATACGGTAAGTACACAGAGCAATAAAAAACTTAGTAAACTATTAAATAGCGTTATTACTACCGATAAGTTGAAAGGAGATACCGTGACCTCGAGCTATACTTATGATGCTTATGGTAATCCGACTACCGAAATTGTGAATTACGGAGGAGGAATAAGCACTACAACTACTAATACCTACTACAATAGCAGTACTTACGCAGTGGGTAATCTGATTGGGTTTCTCACTGGTAAAACCGTTACAATCAATCGTAAAAATTCTACATGGACTACATCTACTTTGGTGGCAGATTACAGCAACGGTCTACCAAAAAAAACATATGAGTATGTGAATAGCTATTTGGTTTCGACGGTGGATTATGGTTACGACGGCAGCTGGAATCTTTTGAACAAAACAATAAAAAAATATAACTCATCCAAGAGTTTTATAACAAGCTACGAATATGATGTTTACAAAAGATTGACCAAAGAAACCGATCCTTTGGGCTTTTATAATACCTATCATTATGATCCAGCAAACGGAAGACTAACATCGACGTTGAATCAAAAATCGCAAGTCACGACTTATGCTTACGACGATTTCGGCCGGAGTATAGGCAAGGCTTATCCGGACGGCACAAGCGAGTCGAACACTCTTTCGTGGCAGTCATATTCCGGAGGCGCTAATGCTCTATATGCAGTTGAAACTACTGCTACAGGGAAGCCTCTTACAAGAACATACTACGATGCCCTGAACCGCGAAACCAGAAACAAAACAATAAGGTTCAACGATACATTTGCTAATGTGGATAAAGTGTACGACGGTTATGGCCGACTTTTGAAAACATCCTTACCTTATATATCGACTCCTTCTGTGTGGGTAACGAATAGCTATGATAGTTACGACAGAGTTATTGCAGTGTCCGATGGTTCGGGTAAAACCACAGGTTACGCTTACAGTGGCAATTCAGTCACCACCACAACCGAAGGCATAGCTTCGTGCAGAACTTATGACACAATGGGGAATCTCGTGTTGGTAGTCGACGCAGGAGGAACCATTACTTATAACCTGCGCCCCGATGGACAACCGGCCACTGTGGTGGCTCCCGGCAGTATTACCACCACTTTCGGATACGATGAGTATGGGAGGCAGACCTCTATTGATGACCCCAGCGCCGGTTTACAAACTTACCATTTCGACACAGATGGTAATATGGATTACGAAATAGATGCTGAAAGCAAAAGAGTTGATTACAGTTATGATGCCTATAACAGGCCAAAAACAATAACTTATCCCGAGTTCAGCACTACTTATAATTACAATACAGATGGTTTGCTCAAATCCGAATTGTCTACCAACGGAACCAAACAGGAAATATCCTACGATAGTTTTGGTAGAATGGATACCACTAAAAATACAGGAGTTGATGGTAAATGGCTGAAAAAGGCATATACTTATTTAGGTGGAAATGTGTCTACTGCCGCTTACTCTTCACAGTCGGGCAACATTACCACCGAGTCATATAGCTACTTCAACGGTTACCTGACAGAAGTGAAAATTAACGGTACAACATCAATATGGTCATTGACTTCCGAAAATGATTTAGGGCAACCTACAGTGGTAAAAACAGGTGATAACTACCGCTTTTACGAATACGATACCTATGGTTTACCAACAAAGCGAACTGTTTATGGTCTTCAGGATTTCAGTTATAGTATAGATGCCGCTTCCGGCAATCTGAATTCGCGTACCGACAACCGCCGTAGTATTCAGGAAAGTTTTGGGTACGATAACCTGAATCGTCTTACCACCTACGGAGGACAAACTGCCGGCTACAGTCCGAATGGTAATCTAATAAACAAGCCTGATATAGGGTCGTTTGATTATACTACTTCGGGCAAGCCTTATGCCATATCTACAGCCACACCCACTACTAATGCTATACCACTGAGGGAGCAGTACGTAACTTACAATTCGTTTAAACGTCCTGCGTCCATTACCGAAAACGGCTATGCTTCCGTATTCACCTACAATGCAGCGGCAGAGCGTGTGAAAATGCAGGTTACCCAAGGCGGTTCGAGCGTACTCACACGACATTATTTGGGTGGTCAATACGAATTGGACGAAACTGTTGGTGGTACAAAAGAAAAATTGTATCTTAGCGGCGATGCTTATTCAGCGCCAGCGGTATACGTACGCAGCAACGGCGGTGCATGGCAGGTGTACTATATTTATCGCGACTACCAGGGAAGTATTACCCATATTACCAACAGCAGCGGCACATTGGTACAGGAGTTAAGCTATGATGCCTGGGGACGATTACGCAACCCTTCTACACAAGTAGCTTACCAGCCAGGTAGTGAACCAGAGCTATTCTTGGGTCGTGGCTATACGGGTCACGAGCATTTGCAGCAGTTTGGTTTAATCAATATGAATGCCCGGTTGTACGACCCGGCATTAGGGCGTTTCCTTTCACCTGACCCTTATATACAGTCGCCGGACTTTACGCAAAACTACAACCGGTATTCGTATTGTTTGAATAATCCGTTGAAGTATGTGGATGAAGATGGGGAATTTATAGGAATGGTGATTGCAGCTTGGTTGTTGTCCTCTGATGCCGGATATGATGTCCAGAAATATTTCTTTCCTGTAGCAATTCATATTGATCTGAAGCAAGGTAATGAACGTCGGGCAATAGGTGCAGATATATCAGTTGGTGTTCCTCAGTTATTTCCAATTAGTTATAGGCGTCATTGGGGAGCATCCTATTATTGGTCAGATTATGATAATATGTATTCGGGTTGGGAGACCCGTAGCGGTGGCGAATGGTCGACATTAGGACTAGCGTATTTCTCCTGCACTTTCTATGACCGTAAAGGAGAGGAGTATGATCAATATCGTGATATATGGAAAGTGGGGGTACCACTGTTTAATCTTCAGATCGAAAATGATGCTGATATGCATTTGCTTGATTTGCCTGGTTTACCCCACCACGTTGCATCCGATAAATACCTTACTTCAGATATTCGATTACGATTAGGACCAATAGAAGTCGGAAATACAACAGTAACTGGAAATCCTGATCATTATCAGATTGTTGACGGAGGGCCGAATGGAACTTACTCAGATAATGAATATGCAGCAGGTATTTTGTATTTTAAAATAGGACCGTTTAAATTCGGTTACAATAGCGAAACAATTAGGGATAATACACAAAATTGGGCACATGATAGAATATTCCCAACGCCTCGCTTCCCCGTTAAAAAGAAGAAACATCCGAATAAATGGTATTGGGAGTTTAGTTTCTAAATTAATCCATAAAAAGAATATAAATGAAAAGGATAATTTTTATTGTAGTATCAATCATTCTGTTGATAAGTTGTAATGATGTTCTTCATGACGAAGAATTTACTTTAATTAGAAAACCATTTGAAGGAAATCAAATACGTACAAATGGTTATTATTATACTTATGAAAATAAAGAGGGCTTAGTTGGAGCTGAAATAACGAGTGTTTTATTATTTTATAAAAATGGCGTTGCCGCAAATTTTGGTTATTCTGACAGTCTAGAAAAAATGGAAGCTGAATTTAGAGTTAGTGAATTCTATATGAAAGACAATCCATTTGTTTGGGGAGTATTTAGAATTGAAGGAGATTCGATTAAAATCGAAAGATCGAAATCTTTTGGTACACCTAAGGCCTATATGTATACACTTGTTGGGGTTGTTCAAAACGATTCGACCATTCTCATAACTAAAGATATCAGTTCAACTGGGAATGGAGGTAAAACGATAATAATGAATCAAACATATCATTTTAAACAATTCAGCCCGAAACCAGATAGTACTAATGTGTTTATAAATTTGGTTTCCCCTGCCCGTCGTACTGGATGTGTCTTAATTAGATGAACAAAAAGTTGCGCACGTTGTTGGGAATCAGCGATCATGACTGCAAGGAGTAATTGTAATCCCAGTCTCTTGTATTATAGTGATTCATAATCCGCTAAGTTTATGTATTATATTAAAATAGTTATCTTTGCTACAATAAATATATTTTGCTTTGGAAAGTGTTTTGGATTACAAATCCTGATAATACATTACGAGGTGATTACAAATCACCTCAGACGTTCGCGAGGTTCTTACATTGAATGAGGATATCCGGTAGGACAGGACAAGTACTTTTTGGATATCGAAAAGGACATGCTTGATCCAAAGTCATTGCTCTAAATCGATAAAAAACACATAAAAAGCGGCTGTTCCAAATTTGTTTTGGAACAGCCGCTTTTATGTTGTAGAGCCGTCCTCATGAACAACTACAAATACCTCCACCATGACCATGGTCGGCGAATTTTCAGATAATCGGGGTTAAAATCATTATCAAACGCTTCACGTTCGAAAGAAATATTTCTGTATGCTTTGTAACGGTCGTTATATTTTATATAGCCCACCAGGAATTCAGTAAAATAAATAAGATAGAACAACACAACAAATAATTCCAGCTCCTGGCGGAGATGAATTTTTTCGTGTTGAACAATTTGATTATTTTGTTTTATTTCAGTTGAAGCCAGAAAAATGAAGGGAAAGAGTGTGATTCCACTGATATTGAATTTTCGTATGAGGGGCAATATAATTATCATGTGCCAGTAGTTTGCAAACTTATTATTCTTTTTTTTCTAAATGAATAATAAAAAAACAATGGGTAACTTCACAGCCACCCATTGCACATTTTAACCTAAACCTTAACTATGAAAAATTTATCTGTTTGTTTACTCTGCAAAGATTGAAAGAATATTTCATTCCGCCAAACATTATTTCATTTTTATTTCAAAAAAAATGTTAAATACTTTATTTTTTAATCAAGAATAAGATTTCTAAGCATAAATATTCTTCATTTACAAGCCAGAAAACATACTTTTTCAGACAAGATTTATATTTTTTTACTCTGAATTCGAGGCATCAGGCCATTTTATAAACTCCCTGCTTCACCCACTCCGCCCATTCAGCCTGTGTTTTTGTTTTATCGAAAGTTTCCCACGGTATCGGCTTTCCTATCTTCAGTGTAAAATGCTTTCCGCGCTGCTTGAACATTTCATCGGGCAGGTACATCATTTCAATATTGAATTTAATTTTCAAAAACTTTCGGACATTGGCAAGCGCATAGAAGAAATTCGAGTTACGTCCTTCGAAATATACAGGCACTACATCGCGCTGGTATTGCACAGCCTTGGTAATAAAGTTCTTTTTCCACTCAAGATCCACTATTTTTCCTTTCACTTTTCTGGAGCACATACCCGCCGGAAATGTAACCAAATGATTTTCGGATTCGTACAATTGCCGCATCAATTCAGCATGACCTTTGGCCTGCGTACCAAACTTATTCACCGGAACAAACATTTCTCTCATCGGCTTAAGAAACATCAACAAGTCATTTGAAAAGAAACGCACTTTACCATCGTACTCTTTACCAATAATGTATCCCGCCGCAATACCGTCGAGCCCACCCAGAGGATGATTGCAGGCAAAAATATAGCTGCCATCTTTTGGTGGAAGGTTCTCTTTCCCTTCAATACTTACCGACATGCCCAGATACTTGAAGGCAGCTTCAATAAATTCAAGATTCTTTAAACCCGGATTGTCGCTAAAAAACTGATTAAACTCATCCTCATGAACAATGCGCCGAAGGTAATTTACAACAAATCGGGGTACCTTTGTTTTAGGCGCTCTCGTTTTGAGCACATGCGCAATATCTATTTTTATCTGATTCTCCATACTTATATCCTTCGCCCGGGTTTTATCAAGCGGCTGCAAATGTACAAAAAATGCTTCGATTCAAAAAAAATGACAATTACAGACGGTTCAAAAAATAAACTGAGAAGGAAATCGTGAAAGAGAGGGTTTCTTTACATAGCAAATTAGTTTAACATTAGAAAATAGTGTTATCAACAATCATTAATATCTCACCACATCGCTCACTTTCCAAACAAAAATCAAAAAACACCACATATACACTTTATTATTATCATTTTGACTTAGAGAAAGACGCTTAAAAGCAATGTTGAAAAACTGTTGAAAAGTACTTGATAACACGAAAAACATCTGTTCAGAAACTGTTCATAAATATTTTGTGGGGAAAAGTGGGGAATATCAAAATCTTTTAATACTTTTACACTTACAAAATTATAACCTGTTCAAATGTCAACTTTTATAGGAAAATACGAAGCAAAGGCCGATGTAAAGGGAAGAATCTTCATCCCATCGGCCTATCGCAAGCTCCTTCCGGATGGAGAAAGAGAGAAAGTTGTGATGAGAAGAGATGCCGAAAATGAGTGCATGATTCTATATCCTGAGCATGTTTGGAATGCAAAAGTGGAACAATTAAAAGCAACACTCGACGAATGGAATCCCGCGGATCAGATGTTATTGATGCAATTTGTGGCCGACGCCGAATGGCTCGACATCGACTCGCAGGGTCGGGTATTGATTGCCAAAAGACATTTACAATCTATTTCGGTCGAAAACTCAGAACTTTTGTTTGTAGGCATGATAGACAGATTTGCAGTTTGGGGCAAAAACAGATACGAACAATCGAAAATGTCGCAAATCGAATTTGCTAAAACACTGAAAGAAAGAACAATGAAATAGAGCAAGCCAATTGCATTATTTCAAAGACAGAATTAAACAACAGACCAATACAGTTTTATCGGTTTTTTAAAGAAAAAATGAAAAAGAAAACAAGTACAGAGAGCAAGTTGACCTTCAACCCGGAAGTGCAACATGAGTCGGGAGTCATTTATCATACACCTGCCCTACTCAAGGAAACCGTCGATGGACTTAATATTCAACCCGATGGAATATATGTAGATGTTACCTTTGGTGGCGGTGGTCATTCAAAAGAAATTATAAAACGTTTAGGACCTAAAGGCAAACTGATTGGATTTGACCAGGACCTGGATGCAATAAAAAACAAAATTGATGACGAGCGCTTTATCTTTGTAAGGAGTAATTTTAAGTACCTGAAAAATTTTCTCCGTTTTCACAACATTGATAAAGTAGATGGAATTTTGGCCGATCTCGGAGTTTCTTCTCATCATTTTGATGAAGCCGAACGTGGTTTTTCATTCCGTTTCGATGGAAAACTTGACATGCGCATGAATACGGAGTCGAAACTCACAGCTGCAACCGTTCTGAACACTTATACCGAAGAGCAACTTGCCGATGTATTCTATCTATATGGCGAACTACACAATTCGCGTCGCATAGCCCGCACCATTGTTCAGGAACGTGAGAAAAATAAAATTGAAAGTATTTTCCAGTTTATCGACATTCTGAAGCCTTATTTCGGTAGAGAAAAGGAAAAAAAGGACATGGCAAGGGTTTTTCAGGCTTTACGCATAGAAGTGAACAAGGAAATGGAAGTACTTGAAGCTCTACTCCGTCAGAGCCTTGAAGTGCTGAATCCGGGTGGAAGACTGGTAATACTTACCTATCATTCGCTCGAAGACAGATTGGTAAAAAACTATTTCAGGACCGGAAATTTTGAAGGGAAACTTGAAAAAGATTTTTATGGAAACATTATCTCTCCTCTGAAAGCAGTGAATAATAAGGTAATCGTTGCGAGCGACGAAGAAATCAACAAAAACCCAAGAGCCAGAAGTGCAAAACTGAGAATAGCTGAAATAAAACAATGATTTTCGAAACAGAATAGAAATTCAAAGCTGCAAATCATCAAACCGAAAAAAAAAGAATGAGCTGGTACAAAAAAATAGCGGAAGCAATCAAAGGAAATGAAGATTTTTCGGACATCAAATCCAGTACAGTACGGGATGTGATCAACGGGAATATCCTCACGAAGAAATTTTTTCAGAAACAGTACGGACTGCTGATAATGATTGCAATACTCGCTTTTATGTACGTCGACAACAGATTTTATTGCGAGACACAACTTGCAAAAACGATAGAGCTAAAAGATAAAATTAAGGATGTAAAATACGAGTCGCTTACTATTTCGGCTCAGTTAATGAGGATAAGCCGACAATCGAATATCCTTAAAATGATAGAAGAAAGAGGTATCGATCTGGATGAATCAACCACTCCGCCAGTAGTGATAGAAACGCCTAAAGAGGAAAAAGAAAAGTAAATAAAAAAGAGACTTAAGAAAATGGCTGATAAACGTAAAAGTATAGTGCTGCGCTTTGGAATAGTGTATTTTTTTATACTATTCCTCTTTGCATTAGTAGTATATCGCATCGTTGTTCTTCAGTTTGTTGAAAAAGACAAATGGTTGGAAGTGGCCGAAAAAAACAAGAAAACCGACATCAGGGTAAAGCCCAACCGGGGAAATATTTTTGCCAGCGATGGGCGACTAATGGCCAGCACCATCCCGACCTATTATATTTATATGGACACGCGTGTTCCGGCATTACACAAAGACGATGGAAAACTTTTCAAAGAAAACGTCGACTCGTTGGCCCTGAGTTTGTCGAAATATTTCGGCGATCGTTCAAAAGATCAATATAAATTGATGCTTAAAAAAGCATATCGCGAAGGAAGAGGAGAAGCTCCACTCTACCCTAAACGCATTAGTTATGCTCAACTGAAAGACGTGCGCAAGATGCCACTTTTCCGTTTGGGACGCAACAAAAGCGGATTGATATACAAAGAATTATTCCGACGGGAAAAACCTTTCGGATCATTGGCATCGCGAACTATTGGCGACATTTATGCCGATGAAGCCAAAGGAGGTAAAAACGGACTCGAAAAATACTTCAACACCGAATTACTTGGTATTCCCGGCGTTTCGGTGCGACAAAAAGTGGCCAACCGCTGGGCAGAAACAGTGCAGGTAGAACCAACTGACGGATTAGACATTCTGACAACAATTGATATTGATTTACAAGACATTGCAGAAAAAGCCTTGGTCGATAGTCTGAAATCATTCGATGCCGAGACTGGATATGCAGTGCTAATGGAGGTGCAATCCGGCGAAGTTAAAGCAATTGTAAATATGCAGAAAAATGCCGATGGTACTTATTCCGAAAACAAAAACGGAGTAGTTTCGGATCAGGTAGAGCCCGGCTCGACCTTCAAAACATTTTCGTTGATTGCATTGCTCGATGATGGTAAAGCCAACATTACCGACACAATTCACACCGGAAATGGCGTTTATAATTTTTATGGATCGAACATGACCGACCATAACGCCAACAAAGGAGGATATCATAACATTACCCTTGCCGAAGCCATACATGCGTCGTCGAACATTGGTATTTCTCGCGCTGTTGTAAAAGCGTATGGCAATAACCCATCTGCCTACGTAGAAAAGCTGTATGCTATGGGCTTCAACGAAAAAATGAATATTGAAATTCCCGGAAACGATGGACCTAAAATCCGTCATCCGAAGGACAAAGCCAGGTATTGGTCGAAAACCACTTTGCCATGGATGTCAATTGGATATGAATCGCAAATTCCACCTATCTATACACTTGCATTTTACAACGCCATTGCCAACAACGGCAAACTGATTCGCCCATTCTTTGTTAAAGCGCTAATGCAAAACGGACAAACCGTAAAAACATTTAGCACTGAAACGATAAGAGAAAGCATTTGTAAACCCACAACGCTACAGATTGTGCGTGAAACGCTACTAGGTGTGCTTGAAGGCGAAAAAGGAACGGCTAAAAATGTAAGGTCGAAATATGTACGCATTGCAGGAAAAACCGGCACAGCACAAATTTCAAAAGGAGCACTTGGATATAAAGCCGGCGGAAAGAGTCATCAGGTTTCGTTCTGCGGATATTTTCCGGCCGATAATCCTCTCTACACCTGCATAGTAGTGATTCGAGAGCCACACAACGGCTACCCATCGGGAGGAAAAATGGCTGGTTCGGTTTTCAAATCCATCGCCGAACAAACAATGGCTCTGCATTCGAGTCTCAAGCCCGAAACCATTGCCAACGATACATCAATTGTTTCTCCATTTTTTCCTGAGGTAAAACCAGGAAATTACAAATCGGTTGAAACAGCGATGAACTTACTGAATCTTTCGATGACAGGAAAACCGACCGATTGGGTAAGCACCTATTCAAAAGAAAAAGCATTGGAAGTGAAACCTTTGGCCATTCAGAGAAATGTGATTCCCGAATTAAAAGGAATGGGTGCCAGGGATGCGATGTTCCTGTTAGGACAAATGGGATTAAAAGTGCGAATTACAGGTATGGGTAAAGTAGTTTCTCAAACCCTGTTGCCCGGAACAGTTGCTCATAAAGGGCAAACTATCTTGTTAAATCTCGAATAATATACGATAATCAAAAAAAAACGATATGATTTTAAGCGATTTACTACAAAATATCTCATTAAAAAGCACTTTCGGAGATTCTGAAACAGAAGTCACCGATATTCAGTTCGACTCGCGCAAAGTAGTGGACGGTTCTGTTTTTGTGGCTACACGCGGAACAGCTACCGATGGACATGACTTTATTGATGCAGCCATTGAGAAAGGCGCAAAAGCAATTATTTGTGAAGTTCAACCATCCGACAAAAAAGATGGAATTACCTACATTCAGGTGGAAAACAGCTCGGATGCACTGGGTAGAATGGCTTCGGCCCGGTACGATTTTCCCTCGTCGAAACTCAAGCTTGTAGGAGTAACGGGGACAAATGGCAAAACCACTATCGCCACCCTACTCTATCAGCTTTTCCGGGAACTGGGATATAAAACAGGCCTACTGTCAACAGTTTGCAATTATGTAAACGAACAGGCGATAGAAGCAACTCACACAACTCCCGATTCATTGGCATTAAACGAATTGCTTGCACAAATGGTGGATGCTCAATGCGAGTATGCCTTTATGGAAGTGAGTTCTCACTCGGTAGATCAACGCCGAATTGCAGGATTGGAATTCGATGGAGCAATTTTCACAAATCTCACCCGCGACCACATCGATTATCACCTCACTTTCGAGAATTATTTAAAAGCAAAAAAACAGTTTTTCGATGAGTTATCTCCCGAAGCTTTTGCGCTTACAAACGCCGATGACAAAAACGGACTTGTTATGCTTCAGAATACAAAAGCAAGTAAATATACATACTCGTTACGGGGGATGGCCGATTTCAAAACCAAAATTTTAGAACATGGATTCGATGGCATGCTGTTGGACATGAACGAAACAGAAATCAATGTTTCATTTATCGGAAAATTCAACGCGAGCAATCTATCAGCGGTATTCGGAGCAGCCATTTTGCTCGGACAGGACAAGCTTGAAGTATTACGAATTATGAGCGCATTACATTCTGTATCTGGACGTTTCGAAACACTTCGCGCTCCATCCGGTTATACAGCAATTGTAGATTATGCACACACCCCCGATGCTTTAAACAATGTTATCAGCACTATCAACCAAATTCTTCAGGGAAACGGAAGATTGATTACTGTAGTAGGTTGTGGTGGAAACCGCGACAAAGGTAAACGCCCGATGATGGCTCGCGAAGCAGTGGATGGAAGCTGGAAAGCCATCCTGACTTCGGACAATCCGAGGTTCGAAGAACCACAGGACATTTTAAATGACATGATTGCCGGTCTCGATTTGATGCAAAAAACAAAAAGTCTCACCATAGTAGATCGAAGAGAAGCCATAAAAACAGCCTGTGCGCTGGCACAAACCGGCGATGTGGTACTGGTGGCCGGAAAAGGTCACGAAGATTATCAAATTATTCAGGGAGTGAAGCATCACTTCGACGACAGAGAAGAAGTTCGAAAATGTTTTTCTCCAACCATTTAAACAAGTTTTCGGTTGGTTCACAAGATAATATAAACGTAACAAATCAAATTGTAGATTATGCTATACCATTTATTTACTTACTTAGATAAAGTGTTCGATTTTCCCGGAGCCGGAATGTTTTATTTTATATCGTTCCGTACGGGTCTTGCATTCATCTTTGCGCTTTTGCTTTCAACAATGTTTGGTCGTAAAATAATCAACCTGCTTCAGAAGAAACAAATTGGCGAAACTATTCGCGATCTGGGACTCGAAGGACAAATGAGCAAAAAAGGGACACCTACAATGGGCGGTATCATTATTATCATTGCTATCATGGTGCCGACACTTTTGTTGGCAGCGCTGAACAACGTATACATAATACTAATGCTGATCACTACTCTATGGCTGGGAATTATCGGATTTTTAGATGATTACATCAAAGTTTTCCGTAAAAACAAAGAAGGTCTGAAAGGCAGATTTAAAATTGTAGGTCAAATTGGTTTAGGCTTAATAGTGGGACTTACAATGTATTTAAGTCCTGACATTGTGATTCGCGAAAACATTGAAGTGAAAGGAGAAACTACAAGAGTAGAAGATGTTTTGTACTCGAAACACGATGTTAAATCAACGAAAACAACCATTCCATTTTTAAAAAACAACAATCTTGACTATGCTGACGCCTTTAAATGGGCTGGCGAAAAGGCCCAGGATTATGGCTGGATACTTTTTGTTTTGATCGTTATTTTTATTGTTACTGCCGTTTCGAATGGCGCCAACATGACCGATGGCCTCGATGGGCTGGCTACCGGAAGTTCAGCCATTATGGGAGTGACGCTTGGAATTCTGGCTTACGTTTCCGGAAACGTGAACTATGCCGGTTATCTGAACATCATGTATCTTCCCGGAACTGGTGAATTACTGATTTTTGCCGGTGCTTTTATAGGCGCCACTATTGGATTTCTTTGGTACAATGCCTTTCCGGCACAGGTTTTCATGGGCGATACCGGCAGTTTGACTTTAGGTGGAATTATAGCTGTATTTTCAATTGCCATCCATAAAGAATTATTGATTCCTATTCTTTGCGGGGTTTTTCTTGTTGAAAATCTTTCGGTTATGACACAGGTTGGATATTTTAAATACACAAAAAGACGATATGGCGAAGGTAAACGCATATTTAAAATGGCGCCTTTGCATCATCATTATCAAAAACAGGGCAATGCAGGCATTCAGGCCTTTTTTCAACGACCTATACAGGCAATGCCCGAATCCAGAATTGTAATTCGTTTTTGGATTATAGGCATCATATTGGCGGCAATAACCATTATAACTCTAAAAATAAGATAATTACACATCAAAAAAAAGTCCTATTTTGAAAACAAGCAAGCAATGGAACGAATCGTAATTTTAGGAGGTGGTGAGAGTGGTGCAGGAGCAGCAGTATTGGCCAAAAAGAAAGGGTTTGATGTTTTTCTTTCCGATTTATCTGAAATAAAACCTCAATATAAAACCCTGCTCAACGAATATGGAATTGAGTGGGAAGAAAAACAACATACAGAAAATAAAATACTGAATGCAAATGAAGTAATTAAAAGCCCCGGCATTCCGGATAAAGCACCCTTGATAAAAAAACTACATGCATTATCAATTCCTGTGATTTCCGAAATTGAATTTGCAGGTCGCTATACAAATGCCAAAATGATTTGTATAACAGGCAGTAACGGTAAAACTACTACGACAATGCTTGTATATCATATCCTTCAGAAAGCGGGTTTTAATGTTGGTCTGGCTGGTAATGTAGGGAACAGCCTGGCGTTGCAGGTGGCCAATGACAATTACGATTATTACGTAGTGGAATTAAGTAGTTTTCAGCTTGATGGAATGACAGAATTCAAAGCCGATATCGCAATTTTGCTGAACATTACTCCAGACCATTTGGATAGGTACAATTATAATTTCCAGAACTATGTAGATTCAAAATTCAGGATTACACAAAACCAAACCGAGAATGATGCTTTCATTTTTTGGGAAAATGATCCTGTAATCAAACTCGAACTCGAAAAACGAAACATACAATCGGCACTTTATCCATTTTCGACAGAACGAACCGAGAAAACAAAAGCATTTATTGAAAAAGACGAACTCGTAATTAAGACTCTTCAATCATTATTTACTATGCCTGCAACAAGTTTAGCGCTTAAAGGCTTACATAACACTTACAATTCAATGGCCGCCGGACTCACAGCTTCTATTATTAATGTAAAAAAAGATACAATACGTCAATCGTTACAGGACTTTCAGGGCGTTGAACATCGCCTCGAATATGTAGCAACCGTACGCAATGTTCGATTCATAAACGACTCGAAAGCTACAAATGTAAATTCGTGCTGGTATGCGCTTCAGAGTATGAAAACGCCTACCGTCCTGATATTAGGAGGAACTGACAAAGGGAATGATTATTCTGAAATTGAAGATCTTGTAAAGGAAAAAGTTTCAGGATTGGTTTTTATGGGAATAGACAACACAGCTCTGCACAAGTTTTTCGATGGCAAAGTTGATAAAATTGTCGATGCCCGATCGATGGAAGAAGCTGTAAAGGCATCTTTCAGCATGGCCAAAGAAGGTGACACTGTACTACTATCGCCTTGCTGCGCCAGTTTCGACTTATTTAAAAATTATGAGGATAGAGGTAGCCAGTTTAAAAGCTGTGTACGAAATCTTTGATCTCTTTTGAAAATATTTTCCGGATTGTGAGTTTATATTTTTGGGCAGATCAGGTATAAATAGCAAATGATTAAATCGTAAATTACATCAATGGATTCATTATTAAAAAAATACCTTCGGGGCGACGCCACACTTTGGATCGTATTCATCATGCTTTGTATCGTTTCGATTATCGAGATGTACAGCGCATCGAGTACACTGGCCTACAAAGCTGCGAACCATACTGCGCCCATGTTGCGTCACGTAGGCTTTTTGGCCGGCGGTGCTCTCATTGCTGTCTTGGTGCATTTAATTCCATTCCGATACATTCGACTCATCTCCTATTTAGTATTGGTACTTTCTGTATTTATGCTTATTCTTGTGCTGTTCAAAGGCAAAAGCGAGAACGATGCCTCCCGTTGGCTGGTAATTGGAGGTTTTAACTTTCAGCCCTCCGAACTTGCCAAGCTATCAGTAATTATAGTTGCGGCCGATTTTATTTCAAGAATAAAGAATCCAAAAACTGATGAAAAGAAGTATTTCTGGAGCACCGTCATCATGCTGGGAATTATTTGTCCTCTCATTCTGCTCGAAAACTTTTCGACAGCAGTAATTCTTTTCGGCGTTGTGTTTATAATGATGTTTATCGGTCGGGTCTCCATAAAAAGACTTGGCATACTGGCAGGGGCCATTTTAATGACAATTATTTTAGGCTTTGGAGCAATAAAAGCCATTCCTCAGGAAAAAATGCCCAAAGCTTTCGACAGAGCTTACACATGGACGGCCCGTATCGACAGATTTACCGAGAATACTGACGACGAAGAATCAAAATACGAAATAACAGATGAAAACCGACAAGTGCAACATGGACGTATTGCCATTGCCCGTGGAGGTATATTTGGTGTATTTCCGGGCAATAGCATTGAGCGCGATTATCTGCCACAGGCATATTCTGATTTTATTTACGCGATTATAGTGGAAGAAATGGGACTTGTAGGAGGAATTTTTGTAATTTTGCTCTACCTTATTCTACTTTTCAGAGCAGGACGAATTGCAACTGAAAGCCCAACAGTTTTCCCCGCTGTTCTTGTTATCGGCTTGTCTCTTATGATTGTTATACAGTCGTTTGTAAGCATGTCGGTGGCAACAAGCCTGGGACCTGTTACCGGTCAGCCTCTGCCTTTGATAAGCAGAGGAGGAACTTCAATTCTCATTACATGTATCTATTTCGGAATTATTTTCGGTATTACGCGTCAATTAAAAGAAGGAGGTCAGCCTGTGGACGAAACCATGGACGAAAAAGAAGAAGATAAAATTCCAGTGGTAACACTCGATGAACTTTAATGCAATTTAAAAAACAGGAAATACGTTATCAGAGAATGAAGTATTTATTTGCTGACAATAAAAAATCTATCATTATTCAATGATATAAAAATATGAAACACAAATTTATAGTAAGCGGAGGAGGAACAGGCGGACATATTTTTCCCGCAATAAGCATTGCCAACGCTCTTAAACACAGATTTCCGGACGCCGACATTCTGTTTGTTGGTGCCGAAGGACGTATGGAAATGGAAAGAGTTCCGTCAGCCGGCTATCCGATCGAAGGATTACCTGTAAGTGGATTCGACCGTAAAAACATGTTGCGAAATGTAAAAGTCCTCTTCAACCTTATGAAGAGCATAATGAAGGCCCGCAGCATTATTAAAAAATTTCGTCCTGAAGTAGTGATTGGCGTTGGTGGCTATGCAAGCGCCCCTACCCTTCGGGCAGCTTCGGCCTACAACATACCTACATTGATACAGGAACAAAACTCCTATGCCGGGGTCACTAATAAATTACTTTCGAAAAAAGCTTCAAAAATATGTGTGGCATACGACAATATGGAGAAATTTTTCCCTGCTTCAAAAATAATTAAAACAGGAAATCCTGTACGCCAGGATTTACTAAAGATACAAAATAAAGCCAAAGAAGCCTATCAATTTTTTGGTTTCGACCCAACAAAAAAAACACTTCTGATTGTGGGTGGTAGCCTGGGCGCCCGAACAATTAATCAAAGCGTGACAGCCCAACTCAAACAACTGACCGAAGCAAACATTCAGGTAATTTGGCAAACCGGCAAATACTACTTCGAAAGCGCCCTTCAATCGGCCGACAGTTTTAAATCGCCGTCATTGCTGGTTACCGATTTTGTTTCGAGGATGGATTATGCGTATTCAATTGCCGACCTGGTGATTTCGCGCGCAGGCGCAAGCTCAATTTCAGAACTTTGCCTGCTGTCGAAACCAACAATTTTAGTACCTTCGCCCAATGTGGCCGAAGACCATCAAACGCAAAATGCACTGGCGCTTGTACGAAAGGAAGCCGCTCTGATGATAAAAGACAGCGAAGCGATAAATTTACTTATTCCTGAAGCAATCAGACTTATCAATAACGATGTGGAACTTTTAAAGCTGACTGAAAATATATTTAAACTGGCGGAAAAAGATTCTGCCGAAAGAATTGCCGACGAAGTAGTAAAATTAATCAAAAACAAATAATTAGTATATCGCATCCTTTTTTTAAAAGAACATCTATCAAAAAAAATCTGTATTTTGTTTTCACCTGTTAGGTAAAGGCCTGAAAGCAATAATGATGTAAAAACAAACATGAATAAATTTAATAAATATTACTTTTTGGGAATTGGTGGAATAGGTATGAGTGCGTTAGCACGCTATTTCAACACGAAGGGATTTGCAGTAGGTGGATACGACAGAAGCAAAACAAAACTCACTTCTGACCTTGAAACTGAAGGAATCAGCATTTGTTACAACGAAAGTGTGAATTATATTCCTGCAGAATTCGTAAAGCCCGAAAGCACTCTTATTGTACTCACGCCAGCAGTTCCCGAAAGTCATCCGCAACTTCAATACTTTCGCGAAAAGAATTTTACAATTCTTAAACGGGCTCAGGTATTGGGCGACATTACCCGCCAAAGCAAAGGCATTTGTATAGCCGGAACACATGGAAAAACAACAACCTCTACTATAACTGCTCACTTACTCTATCAGTCGCAGGTAACATGCAGTGCGTTTTTGGGGGGGATATCAAATAATTACAACACCAACCTTTTGCTGTCGAAAAACAGCAATCTGGTGGTCATCGAAGCAGATGAATACGATCGGTCTTTTCATCAGCTTTCGCCCTATATGGCAGTTATCACGTCTGTAGATGCCGATCATTTAGATATTTACGACACTCCCGAAGCATTCCGTCAGAGCTTTGAACATTTTGCATCGCTTGTTACGCCCGGAGGTGTAATCATCATCAAAAAAGGCATTGAGCTTGACATGAAACTTCAGAAAGGAGTGAAACTCTACACCTACTCCATGGACGATGGTGGTGACTTCCATGCCGAAAAAATAAAAATATCGCAGGGCGAAATTCATTTCGATTTTGTAACGCCCACCGAAAGAATATTAGATGTAAGACTGAGGGTGCCTGTCCGCATTAATGTTGAAAACAGTGTGGCAGCTATGGCACTGGCCTGGCTCAACGGCGTGACTGCCGACGAACTCAGAGTAGGCATATCATCATTTTCAGGAATTTACCGCCGGTTCAACACAGTTTATAAAACAGATAAACTTGTGTATATGGACGATTATGCCCATCATCCCAGTGAGCTGAAAGCAAGCATTTCATCAATTCGCGCGTTGTATCCCGAAAGAAAAATTACTGGTATTTTTCAACCACATCTGTACACGCGCACCCGCGATTTTGCAAACGACTTTGCCGATGCACTTTCGTTGCTTGATGAGCTTATTCTGCTCGATATCTATCCGGCCCGCGAACTGCCGATTGAAGGTGTCACTTCCGACATTATTTTAAGTAAAGTCAATCTGAATAACAAAACTTTGTGCTCAAAAGAAAATCTATTACCTTTGCTAAAAGAAAAAGAAATTGATGTATTAGTAACTTTTGGTGCAGGCGATATCGACACTTTAGTGCCACTTATTAAAAATCAACTCAAACAAGTTTAACTACATATACACTGAGAAACAGACAATTTCATTGAAATGAAAATATCAAAGCTTGCATACATATTCATTATAACCTTTATAATTATTATATTGGGGTATTTGGGTTTCGTTATATTCAGTTTTACGAATAACGACAACCAAATTACATGTGTGCAACTCGATATAAATTTTGAAAACAATCAGGAAATTCAGCTCATCACCGACAACGAAATAGCTAAAACACTTGAGAGAAATGATTTAAACCCTATAGGCAAGTCGTACCGGCATATTCACACTGAATCAATTGAGAAAACATTGTTGGAAAACCCGATGATAAAAAGCGCCGAATGCTATAAAACGCCTGCCGGAACTGTTCGGATAAAAATCAGTCAGCGTATCCCCAAATTCATGATTGCAGGACAGGAAAACTTTTATATCGACACCGACCGTCAGCTGTTTCCTGTATCGTTAAATCAGGCTGCTTATGTGCCAGTAGTTTCAGGAACGGTTACAAAGTCCTTTGCTTCCGGTAAACTTTTCGATTTTGTAAGCTTTATTGTTGGAGATCCGTTCTGGAATGCGCAAATCGAACAAATTTACATTCGCGAAGACCTTAAAATTGTACTGGTTCCAAGAGTTGGCGATGCTACTATCGTACTTGGCAAGTTGGACAATTATGAGTTAAAACTCGAAAAGCTTTACAGGCTTTACAAAGGAGGTTTTAACACAATGGGTTGGAATCATTACGAAAAAATTGATTTACAATATGACAATCAGATTGTTTGTACAAAAAAAGGATTGAAAACTACGCATCCTAAAATCGAAATTGTTCAGAATAATGACAGTAGTACTGTAAAAAAGATATGATGTTAAATAAATATGTTGCAATAGATTTAGGTAGCTCTAAAATCACGGCATTAGCAGCCGAGGTTCAAGCCGACAACACCCTGAAAATTCTGGCTGTCGAGTCCAAACCATCCGATGATGTTAAACATGGCATTATCGAGCAGCTATCGGGTGCCGCTTATAAAATCAGTGAACTCACACGACTGATCCAGAACAGTGCAAGAATCCACGACATCGATCAGGTATCGGTAAGCGTTGGAGCCAAAAGCATGAGAAGCACATCTGTTACGATCAGCAGGTTTGTTGGGGCATCAAAAACTGTAAGCGATCAATTGATCTATGAAATGAATGAAGAATGCATCAAAAAAGTTCAGAAAGAGGACATATCTGTTTTTGATGTTATTCCACTTTATTATGAACTCGATGGACACCGGACTGACGAACCGACTGACAAAAGAGCAACACAAATAACAGCCAGATATACCGTTATCTACGGAAACAGCATCGTTAAAAACGCTATCGAAAGATGTTTCGAAAGAACCGGACTTATCGCAGAATGTATTCCGGTAGCAGCCGAATGTCTTTCAACAGCAGTGCTGGATGAGAACGATCGCGAAAATGGTTGTGCTTTAATTAACTTCGGAGCCTCCACAACTACACTGGCCATTTACAAAAACGATACGCTACAACAAATGCTTATCGTTCCACTCGGCGGAAAAAATATAACAAAAGACATTCAGGAACTCGGGATCAGCGAATCGCATGCCGAAAGACTTAAGTGTATCAAAGGTTTTGCTATGGAGCGACTTGTTGAAGAGCCTATTTTCGTTCAGATACCCTCGGTGGAAGATGAAAAACCACCGGTTAAGATTTCGACAAAATTTTTGGCCACTATCATCGAAGCACGTGTCGAAGAAATACTTGAACCCATTATTGAGAAAATAAATGCATTCCACGATACATTGGAAGAAGGTATAATTATTACAGGTGGTGCCTCTCAACTAAAAAATCTTGTTGACCTCGTAAGCGAGAAAACAGGCATGACCACACGATTGGGCAGTCATGCGGAATGGCTGGCTGATAAATCGGCAGATAAATATCTCAGCACTGAACTCTCTCAGTTGATTGGTACCATTTTGCTTCAGCACGAATACCGCCAGGAACATCCTGTTGAAGAAAAGAAAACAATAAAAAAAGAAACCACACTTCCCAGAAAAGGCATCAGGGATAGAATAGCCAATGGATTGCTCAATTTCTTTGGTGACGAAAAC
>JAYFRI010000320.1:0-13388 GCA_034926015.1 Paludibacter sp.
TGCAGGCGCACAGGCGGGTCCAGTGGCTGTTTCGAGCCGTTACGGAACTACCCGTTCGAAATTCCATTTCCGCGATAACCGTGGTATGATTCTGGACTGGGACAATAGCAACGCAAATGGAGGCTGGCGTGCCGGCGTTACTTCCGACTCAGATCCTGTGGCAGGTGTTACCGGAAAATATGTTCGCTTCAAAGGTGCAATGACTGCCGACCCGAGCACAACCTGGAACGAAGATGCTTTCTCCTTTAATCTTTGGGGAACATCCAATGGTCGTCCTGAAGGCGATTTGTTCAGCATTGCTCCTGCGGAAGCTGTTATTAAGTTCGAAATAAATGTTCCTACGGCCTGGGCATCGGGTGCACTGCAAATGATTTTCACACCATGGAGCCTCTCGGGTAGTAATGAATACATAGGCAAATATCCTCTCCCTCGTGGACTGTGGATGCCATGGAAAGCTACAGGCTCGTACACAACCGATGGTTGGGAAACAATAACATTGCCTTTGAAAGATTTTAAATTCGATCATGAAGGTGTTGGATTAAGTCTTGCTTCGGCAGGCAATTGGGGAGGTCTTACTTTCTTTTTGTGGGGTGGTGGCGAGCAGGCCAAGGGTGCCGATTGTAATCCTACACTTTGTATTGATAACATCCGTGTTGTCCCTGCAGAATAATTAGTTATAACAGTTATAAAAAATAAATTTATGCGACACAATATAAATAAATTCCTTTATGCAAGCTTTGTAGCCTGCATATTGATAGGTGGATTGCTCTTTACATCCTGCGATAAAGATGAAGAAGATTTAACCACCGTGAAATTAAGTGTTTTTGGTCCATCGCCTGCTTTGCGCGGCGGTGAACTGAAATTCATTGGCGCCAATCTGGACAAGGTAACGGCCGTGGTTTTGTCTCCGAATATCGAAATCAGTACTTTTGTTTCAAAAACTGCCAACGAATTGGTGATTACGATACCACAAAATACAGCTCCCGGAAAAGTGAAGTTGAAAACCCCTCAGGGTGATATCACAACAATTACTCCGCTTACTTTTTCAGAGCCTATTTCTATAGCATCGGTAGCACCGGCTGCCGTAAAAGCAGGCGACACTTTCACTATCAATGGCGATTATCTGAATTTGATAGCTCAGGTAATTTTCAGCGATGGCGTTGTGGTTGAGAGTGCTAATTTTATAAGCCAGACACGTGCTAAAATTGAAGTAAAAGTACCTGTTGAAGCTCAAACCGGTAAGGTAATGATTTCGAACGGCGCCGAAATTCCGGTGTTGGTGTATACAGCCAGTCCGTTGCAGGTAACATTGCCGGCAGTAACAACTGTAGCTCCAAATCCTGTAAAACCGGGAACTGAAGTGCAAATTACCGGAACAAATTTCCAATTGGTTAAATCATTGGTTTTTTCCGAAGAAATTACTGTTGATAATTTTACAGTGAACGATGCTAAAACGCAGATTACTGCTGTTGTTCCAACTCATGCCAAAGAAGGAAGCATTCAGTTGGTGGCCTTCTCGAGTGTAAAAGTGAGTGCTGCTACTCCTTTGTCGCTGGTTGGCCCTGCGGTAACTTCAATAAGCCCTAAGCCTGTTAAAAATGGTGAAACAATTACAATTACAGGAACCAACCTGGACTTGGTAGTGGGCGCTACTTTTGGAGGTGATGTTACCGGTGTTATTCTGAGTCAGTCGGCTACTCAACTCGAAGTTACTGTACCGCTTACAGCTACCGAAGGAAAAGTGACCCTTACTACTAACTCAGGAAAAACAGCCGAAACAGAAGCAATTACTTTGGTAAAACCAACCATTAGCTCCATTGCTCCACTTGCATTGATGGCCGGAAACGATATTACAATTACCGGTACCCATCTGGATTTGGTACGTAAGGTGACATTTGTGGGCGGATTAAGCGTTGATGTAACTCCTGCAAGCGCAACTTCGTTTACAGTTACCGTACCTCCGGCAGCTGTAGGCACAGCAGCCGTTGTGATGACCACAACGAATGGAACAGAAGTAACATCTTCTGCTCAGTTAGCCATTGAAGCTGCCAACAAACCTGTTATCACTGGAATAAATGCCAGTGTGAAACCGGGAGCAAAACTGACAATCACCGGAACAAAACTCAATTTGGTGGAAGCTATTTATTTCCAACCAAATGTAAAAGCAGTTCTGTATGGTGTGCGTACCGAAACTTCTATTGAAGTATTTGTACCCGAAACTGCAAAGAAAGGCGCTGTAACGCTCAAATTAGTTGCCTATAATGGTGATGAAGTGGTTTCTCCGGTATTTAATATCTCAGGAACTGACCCAATAACAGATCCATCTCTTGTAATTTGGAACTTTGATAGTGGCCTTGCTGCTGATGGAGGGTCATGGAGCGGAGTTGGTGGATTAGGGAATCCTTCCGATGCTTTATCAGGTGCATATTACGAAATTAAAGCATCTAATTGGGGTACCGGTTATTGGTGGTTTGCAGAAAACTGGATGGATCACCCTTCAGTACCTAAAACAGGTTATGTTGTTAAAATGGATATCCGTTTACGTAACGACATACCAGCGCTAAATGATGAGGTTCGTTTAATGCTTGGCGGAAAGGTGGTAAACATTCTTCCTTACCTTAAAGTTGGTGATGCATGGACCACTGGAGGAGACTGGAAAACCATTACTATCCCGTTGTCGGCATGGACAGATCTTGCTGATCCTACTCCGGTTAAAGGAGGAGAGTGGGGAATTGCTACCTGGATAAATACATCAAATTTTACAGGATTCTGTATAGATAATATTCGGTACGAAAAAGCAAGCGCTCTTTCAGGCGCAAGTCGACTTTATTGATAATTAGTTGTAAAAAGGGGAGAAATTCTCAAGAGTAACTCCCCTTTTTATTATTTATTTATAGTTTTATCAGAAGTGTTCTTTTTAATCATTATATCAATTCATTTAAAACAATTTTAGTATGGCAAACATTTTGCATCGCATCAAAGCCATTCTTTTTCCGAATTGGCTTACTGATGACCCGAATGATTATTCAGCTCGGGTAGTATCCGAACGTTCATTGAGCGTATCGGAAATTTGTAGTACGGCAGTGAATCGTGGCGGAGCAACCACAACTGCCGAGGCTATGGAACATAATGTGAATCTATTTCTGAAGGAAATGGCTTATCAACTTTGCGACGGTTTTTCTGTAAACACGGGCTACTTTACAGCCACCACGCTTATACGAGGCGTGTTTAATAGTCCTACCGAAACTTTTAATCCTGAAAAACACTCCCTTATTTTCCAGTTCAATCAGGGTGAAACCTTGCGTAAGGAATTGGATAGTATCGAAGTGAATATTACCGGTGTGGGCGAAAGCAGTATTACCGTGGCGCAAGTAACGGATGTAAAAACAGGTTCAGTGAACGACCTGCTTACTCCCAATCGTAATTTGAAAATAAGGGGTTATAAACTGAAATTAGTCGGCGATCATCCCGAAGTGGGCGTGTATTTTGTAAACGAAGCTACGACAGAACGCACAAAAGTGGATACTACCGATATTGTGACCAATAATCCATCAGAACTGGTTATTGTTATCCCGGCTTTAGCTGCTGGCATCTATACACTGGAAGTAAGCAGTCAGTTTTCGGGTAGTAGCACTCCACTAAAGGAACCAAGGACTTCGAAATTTGATAAAGTGCTTACTGTGAAATAAACGCCGTAATCATCTTCAGCCACCCTGAACAGAGGTCTTCAGGAGATCAGAACAAGGGTGTTCGGTCTGTCGGAACAGAGGCTTTCAGGGTGACAGAAGACAGGCTTTCGGGCTAACTGAAAAAATAAACCGGACGCGGCTTTAAACCACCTGTCCGGTTTAAAATTCAGAGATATATTATCCGGTAATTTTTGGTGAAATAAATCCCCGGTTTTCTTAAGTACTACTGAGGAAATAATTTATACTGGTTATTATTTTCATACTTTTGTGTTTAAATATATATATATGCAAAAGTGAAGTGTTTTGAGTTGTTGTTTTCTCTTGGGTGTTAGTTTTTTAAGGTTTTAAAATAGGTATTTTTATAATTTCAAAATAAATGCAACGAAGCATACGGATTTTCTTGTTTTTTTTTCTTGTCTTTATAGCTGCTTCCTGCACTCCTGAAGAGCCGGGCGACAGCACTTCTCCAACACTTATGTCGGCTTCTCCGGCTGATAAATCCATCGATGTAGATGTCAATACAAAAATCACTTTAGAGTTTACCGAAAAAATTGTGGTGGCTTCTAATGCACAGATAAAACTAAACAATGAGATTGTACAGGCAACAGCTTCGGCACGCAGCATTAGTATCACTACATCGGCATTTATTCCCAATACTCAATATACGCTTGTCGTTGCCGATAATTCATTGAGCGATGTTGCAGGTAATTTTGTAAAAGCTTTCAGCATAACTTTTACAACAGCGGCAGCAATTTCGGAAACAGGCACTGTGTTCGAAGCCGAGAATGCAGTTTTAACGGGCGATGCAGCCATCGTCACTTCATCGGCGGGATATAGCGGAACCGGCTATGTAAATACAAATACAGGGAATGTTAGCTTTACCGTGCAGGCTGCTCAGGCCGGATATTACAACATTTGGATGCGCTATCAGGTAAGTTCAGCAAAGACAAATGATCTTTATGTGGATGGAAAATTAGCGGCAGGAATCAGTTTCCCGGCATCGAACGTATGGGCCGAACAAAAAGTGGCAACGCTGCGGCTTTCTGCCGGTTCGCACACAATTGCTCTTGTGAAAAACTGGGGTTATATCCAACTCGATTATCTGAAAATGAACTTCGATGCGGTTGGTCCTGCTCCGTTTAATATTGCTGCTTCGCTTGTAACTCCTCAACCATCAATGCAGGCAGTTAACTTATATAACTTTTTGAAAACTAATTTCGGAAATAAAATTATATCGGGTACTACAGCCAACCACAGCACAAATATTGATGAAGCAACATGGGTTTATACCAGCACCGGAAAATGGCCGGCAATGACTAATTTCGACTTTATTGATCATACCTGGCCGAATCAGAATTGGGTGAAATACAACGCACCTTTTACACTTGGTCAGGAATGGTGGAACAACAAGGGGATAGTGGGATTGATGTGGCACTGGCGCGATCCGCTCACCAAATCGGGTGCATTTTACACTGCCGACACTAACTTTGATGTAAGCAAGATAAACGATGTGAATTCGCCCGAATACAAAGCAATGATTTCGGATATCGATCTGATCGCCGGTTATCTAAAAGAATTTAAAACAGCAGGCATTCCTGTCATCTGGCGTCCGCTGCACGAAGCTTCCGGAAAATGGTTCTGGTGGGGCGCTAAAGGAGCCGAATCTTGTAAGGCTTTGTGGCGACTTATGTTCGACCGAATGGTGAATTACCATGGATTGAATCACCTCATCTGGGTTTGGACTTCGGATGTGGCTGCCGATGCCATGAATTGGTATCCGGGCGACGAATATGTGGATGTGATCGGAATGGATATTTATCCGGGTGAAAATCAGCATGGTTCGCAGTACATTTCGTTCAACAAAATAAGAGAAACTTTCGGTGGCAAAAAAATAATTACACTCAGCGAGTGTGGCTCAGCGCCCGATCCTGCATTGATGTTGGAATATGGCGATATGTGGTCGTGGTTTATGCCCTGGAATGGCGATTATACCCGTTCGGATGTACACAACGGAGCTAATTGGTGGAAAAAATTCTTTAGCTACGACTATGTGATAACGCGGGATAAAATGCCAAATTTGAAATGAATGATAACCCCCGGCCCCTAAAGGATCTGCCCCCTAACCCCCTAAAGGGGGAAAGATAGAAGGATCCAGCCCCTAAAGGGGAGAAGGAAATATTAGTATTGAGATAAAAATTAAAAAATGAAGATAAAAATGAAAGACATACAAAACAAAGCTAACTCCAGTTCCCACTTTAGGCTTCGACGTGAGCTCAGCCGAACGGGGTTAGGGGGCAATAAATTAGGCCTCTTCCTTATTTCTCTTTTGCTGTCGTTTCAGCTTCAGGCGCAGGTATCTTTCAATCGTGGGGTAAATCTTACGGGTTGGTTTCAGACATCCAGCGCTCAACAGATTCAGTTTACAAAATATACAAAAAAGGACTTTCAGAATATCAAAAGTCTTGGTTGCGATGTGATTCGTCTACCCATAAACCTGTTTTACATGACGAATGGTAGTCCTGATTATACGATCGACCCATTGATGTACGAGTTTTTAGATCAGGCTGTGAACTGGACTGAGGAATTGCAAATGTATCTGATTCTCGACAATCATACCACTGATGACTTAGCCAGTAAAAATGCGAATCTTGAAACGGTGCTGAAAAAAGTGTGGGTGCAAATGGCCGAACATTATAAAAACCGTTCCAACTACATTCTTTACGAAATACTCAACGAGCCGAATGGAACGCTTACAACAGCTGCCTGGGGAAAAATACAACAGGCTGCTATTACCGCCATTCGAACTGTGGATACAAAACACACGCTTGTGGTAGGTGGCGCCGGCTTCAATAGCTATACCGAACTGGCCGCACTGCCGGCTTATACCGATAACAATCTGATTTACACCTTCCATTTCTACGATCCGTTTGTGTTCACGCATCAGGGCGCTTCGTGGCCTTCGCCTTCAATGGCTTCGCTGGCCAATGTGCCATTTCCGTATAATGCTTCCACAATGCCTTCTACGCCGTCGGCTCTTGCCGGAACATGGGTGGCCAGCGCTCTGACAAATTATAAAAATGAGGGTACACTGGCCAAAGTGAAATCGCTGATTGATATAGCAGCAGCATTTAAAACAAGCAGAAATGTAAAAGTGTATTGTGGCGAATTTGGCGTTTATATTCCCAACAGTCCCAATGCCGACCGCAATTACTGGTATCAGGAAGTGAGAAAATACCTCGAGGCCAAACAAATTCCCTGGACAACATGGGATTATCAGGGTGGTTTCGGACTTTTTACAAAAGGCTCGGCCGAATTGTTCGATTATAACCTGAACATTCCTCTGATCAATGCACTTGGATTAACAGCTCCAACTCAGCAAACTTATACGCTTAGAGCCGATTCGGTGGGTTTTCCAATCTATACCGATTATGTAGGCGAAAAAATGCTCGAATCGGGCAATCCAAGCGGTGGTACAATCAACTTTTACGCTACCGATAAACCCAACAATGGAAAGTATTGTCTGGCCTGGAGTGGTTCGGGGCAATATGGCACGGTAGGTTTCAATTTTTCGCCCGATAAGGATTTATCCAAACTAAAAAATCAGAATTACGCCCTGAGTTTTATGGTGCGGGGAAATGTTCCGGGAGCAAAATTCGACCTGCGTTTTACCGATACTAAAACCTCTGCATCCGACCATCCCTGGCGAATGAATTTCACAATGGACGAAACCACCGCAAAATGGGATGGGAAATGGCACAAAGTGTATCTTCCTCTCTCACGCTTTGCTGAAGGTGGATCGTGGGACAACGCATGGTTTAATCCCGCAGGCTTGTTCGATTGGAGAGCTGTTGATCGCTTCGAAATTGTGGCTGAACAGGCATCGCTCGCAGGAAAAAACTTTTGGTTCGATAATATACAGGTGTGCAACCAGGATACGGCGCAGGTGTACGAAACATCGACATTTACCGATATTGAACAGATTCATGCCGATTACCTGAAATTCAATATTTTCCCAAATCCGGTGTACAATCAGGCAACAATAAGTTACTCAATAGCCGACAGCGAAGCAGTAAACATAAGCCTGCTGAATTTATCGGGTCAAACAATGGAAACAATTGTTGATGCACATCAAACAGCCGGCGATTACAACATTCGCTGGACAAGGGCTGCAGGAATAAAGCAGGGAGTCTATATTTGCCGGGTAGCCGTATCCGATAAAGTTTCGCAGTTTAAAATAATCGTAATGTAAATACAATAAAATATTTTCAAAATGAAAAAGTTACTACTACCAATTTTTTTATGTGTTGCTCTCAATGCATCAGCACAGTGGGCTTTCCGCTTGCCGGCCATCATCAGTGATCATGCTGTTTTTCAGCAATCGGCCGACGTGAAGTTGTGGGGATGGGCACAGAGCGGAAGTACTGTGAAAATAAGCTGTAGCTGGAATCCTACCGATACTGTAAAAGCTGAACCGCGAAAAGACTGGACCTGGGAAACAAAAGTACGGACACCCAAAGCCGGTGGCCCTTATACAATTACTTTTATCAGCAGCACACAAAAAGTGGTGATCGAAGATATTATGATTGGCGAAGTGTGGCTTTGTTCCGGACAGTCGAATATGGAATACGCTTTCAACTGGGAATCGAAACCAATCGATGTGGGCGATGAAGTAGCCAATTCGTCAAACAACGAACTGCGATTTTTCCAGCTTTCGCACACTTACAGCATTTATCCAAAAGAAAATACTGATGGTGAATGGAAAGTAAGCTCACCCGAAACAACTCCTTCGATGAGTGTGGCAGCATATTTCTTTGGAAAAAAAATAAACCAAACAATGAAAGTTCCCGTGGGGCTGATTGCTTCATACTGGGGTGGTACCAATGTGCAATCGTGGATGACAAATGAGGTTTTTGAGAATAATGCCGAACTGAAAAAATTAGCCGACGACACAAAGCCTGTAAACTGGGCGCCCACCGACCCTTCGGTTATTTATAACTCTATGTTGCATCCGCTTGTAAACTACAATATTGCAGGAGCTATTTGGTATCAGGGCGAAGGAAATACGGGCGAACCGCAAAACTACGGTAAACTCTTCGAAGGCCTGATAAAAGGATGGCGTAAAGCTTTTGACAAGGAATTTCCGTTTTATTTTGTGCAGATTGCTCCCTGGAATGGCTATTGGAAAAACAGTGCTGCCTACCTGCGCGAACAACAGGCATCGGTGCTTTCGCTACCTAAGACCGGAATGATTTCGGTTGGCGATTTGGTGGACGATATCAGTGACATTCATCCACGGATAAAAAAAGAAGTAGGAAACCGATTAGTAAATTTGGCTTTGAAAGAACATTATGGAATACAGGGAATTCAGCCTTATCACCCGAAATTCAAATCGTTTACGATCAATAAAAACAAAGTAAATATCCGTTTCACAACTACAGGAAAGCTCACAAGCAAAGCCAAATCGCCTGCAAATTTTCAGCTGGCAGGCGATGATATGCAGTTTTATCCTGCGGTAGCAAAATTTGAAAAAGATGGTTCGATTACAGTTTCGAGCAAAAAAGTGAAAACACCTGTGGCTGTTCGTTACTGCTTTACCAGCGATGCCATGCCCGATATCTTCGATGTAAATGGTTTGCCGTTGATTCCTTTCAGAACAGACAATTGGTAAAAACGATGGGGACTTTATCAAAAAACAAAATCATTCTGCTGGCTCTTTTTCTTTCGGTGGTGTGCGCTGTCTCCGGCGCTCAAACTGTCGATGAAAGAGCCACAGCGGAGACGAAAGCGCTGTTTGCAAACCTGAAAAAGCTACAGGAGAATAAAATCCTCGTAGGTCACCACGATGCCACCATGTATGGGCACAACTGGTGGGGCGATGCACAGCGTTCGGACATAAAAGATGTAACCGGATCGCATCCGGCGCTTATTGGTTTTGATTTTGCTTTGATTACAAATAAGTCCTCGGAGATGACTAAAGACAGAGCTGAATTGCTGCAAAAACAGCTCATCGAAACCTACAACCGCGGTGGAGTTGTGACCATGTGTTGGCATTCCGATAATCCGTTGAATGGCGAATCGGCATGGGTAGATACGACGAAAGCAGTTGTAAATACAGTGAAGGAATTGCTTCCGGGTGGAAAAGTGCACGAAAAGTATCTTTATAATTTACAACAAATTGCCGATATGGCAAAAGCATGTATTGGTGCCGATGGTAAACTGGTTCCGATTATTTTCAGGCCTTTTCACGAAATGGAAGGCGGTTGGTTTTGGTGGGGAAGGCCACACCGAACGCCCGAAGAGTTCATAGCGCTGTGGCGATTTACTGTTGAATATCTCAGGGATAATTTAGAGGTTCATAATTTTCTTTATGCTTTTTCTCCCGATTGTAAGTTTTTTACGCGCGAAGAGTATTTGATTGATTACCCGGGCGATAACTATGTGGATGTAGTGGGAATGGATAATTACTGGGATTTTAGACCCGATGGCGCTAATGATCAGGTTTTGGCAGGAAAAAAAATAAAAATTGTCTCGGATTTGGCACAGGAGAAAGGAAAAATTGCAGCAATGACCGAAACGGGTTTGGAATCAATACCCGATAGTAGCTGGTTTACAAAAAAATTGATGCCGGTGTTGCAATACGGAGGCTCGAAAATAGCTTACGTTATGCTGTGGCGGAACGACAACCGCATGAAACATCATTTTTATGCGCCTTATCCGGGTCATGCCTCTGTCCCCGATTTTTTGAAATTTTATAATGAAGCGTATACGCTTTTTGAAAACGATTTAAAAGGTATTTATAAATAAAGTCATTTTTTTTTGCCGTATTTTTTTTGAAAAGAAATGAATTGAAAAAAGAAAAACAATAAAGCTATATATATTAAAATGAGAAGAGTAAAACACATGCTGACCCTTGGTTTATCCACGATAGTACTTTCGCTAAGCGCTCAGCACGATGCAAAAGTAGAAGCGCTATTACAACAAATGACCCTCGAAGAAAAAGTGGGACAAATGGCGCAGGTAACTGTTGACATTTTGATGGACAATAAAACATGGAAACTGAACGAAGAAATGCTTCAGCAGGGAATTGTAAATTATAAAATCGGATCGGTGCTGAATACATGGAACAATGTGGCGCACAGCAAAGAGGAGTGGAGCGCCTTGGTAAAAACACTACAGACATATACGCAGAAAACAAAACTAAAAATTCCGTTGGTGTATGGCGTGGATGCCATTCATGGGGTGACTTATACCGATAAATCGACATTGTTTCCACAACAAATTGCGCAAGCAGCTACATTTAATCGTTCACTCGTTCATCGCGCTGCCGAAATTACTGCTTACGAATCGCGTGCAGGTTCATTGCCCTGGAATTTTTCGCCGGTGCTTGACCTTGGCCTCGATGCCCGATGGCCACGTTTATGGGAAACTTTCGGCGAAGATCCTTACCTGGCTTCTGAACTTGCCACCCAAATTACCCGAGGCTATCAGGGTACCGATCCTAACAATATCGACAAATTTCATGTGGTGGCTTGTGCCAAGCATTTTCTTGGTTATTCTGCTCCTGTCTCGGGAAAAGATCGTACGCCCGCTATTATTTCTGAAAATACGCTCCGCGAATACCATTTACCGGCGTTTCAGGCGGCCGTTGAAGCAGGTGTAGGCTCGGTGATGGTGAATTCAGGTTTGGTGAATGGAATTCCTGTGCATGCCAGTCATTTTCTGATGACCGATTTGTTGAAAAAAGAATTGGGTTTCAAAGGTGTGATTGTTACCGACTGGATGGACATAGAAAAACTCTACAGCCGCGACCATTTTGCAACTTCCTCCAAAGACGCCGTTCGTTTGGCGGTAAATGCAGGTGTCGATATGGCCATGATTCCGTATAATTTCAGGTTTTGCGACGATCTGATTGCGCTTGTGGGCGAAGGTGCTGTGTCAATGGAACGTATCGACGATGCTGTCAGACGGATTTTGAAAATGAAAATGGAATTGAATCTTTTCGAAAATCCTTACGATAAATCGGAAGATTATCCGCTTTTCGGTTCGGCAGAATTCGAAAAATCGGCATACGAGACTGCAACAGAAGCTATTACTTTGTTGAAAAACACAAACAATATTCTTCCTCTTTCGAAAAACAAAAAAGTGCTGGTGTGCGGCCCGAATGCCAATTCGATGCGAACACTCAATGGGGGTTGGTCTTATTCGTGGTTGGGCGATAAAGCCGAGCAATTTACCGAAAAATACAATACGATTTTCGAAGCGATCCGCAATGAAGTGGGTGAAAAAAATGTAAGCTACGCTCCCGGAGTTAGCTATGTGGAAGGCGGAAAGTACTGGGAAGAAAAAGAAGTGAACATCAATGAAGTTGTAAAAAAGGCAAAAAAAGCAGATTATATAGTGCTTTGTCTGGGCGAAAATACCTACACTGAGAAACCCGGCGACACACACGATCTGACTTTGTCCGATCTGCAAATGAAGTTGGCCAACGAACTTGCTTCGACAGGAAAACCAATTATTCTGGTGTTGAACGAAGGTCGTCCACGCATTTACAGTAAAATCGACGATAAGGTGGCTGCCACCGTTTTGGCTTATCTGCCCGGAAATTTCGGAGGCGACGCGTTAGCCGATATTTTATTCGGCGATGTGAATCCAAGCGGAAAATTGCCTTACACTTATCCCCGAATGGTGCATTCGCTGATCAATTACTGGCACAAGTATTCCGAGGAACAAGTGAAAGATGAGGGCATGTACAATTATGAATCTGATTATTCGCCTATGTACGAATTTGGTCATGGACTGAGCTATACTGCATTTAAATACAGCGATCTAAAACTTTCGAAAAAAGAAATTACAGCCGACGAAAACCTTACAGTCTCGGTAACAGTGACAAACACCGGCGTTCGCGAAGGAAAAGAAGCTGTTTTGCTTTACCTGTCCGATTTGTATGCTTCGTTGGCACCGGACATGAAACGCCTGAAAGGATTCGACAAAATCAGTCTGCAACCCGGCGAATCGAAAACAGTCAGCTTTACGTTGACAAAAAAAGAATTGTCGTTTGTGAATATCGACAATAAAACAATTGCCGAACCGGGTGAATTTGAAGTGAAAATTGGCGATCAGAAAGAAAGATTTAATTTGAAGTGACAGGATGTTTTTAAGTATTAAAGCTAAAATTATGAAGATAAAAAACATAAATAGTTTCCTGCAACTTCAGGCTATAGTGGGTATTTTGTTGTTCTCGGTAGCTTGTTCGCCAAAAATAACAACAGCTATGAAAGCAACCACCACTTATAACTTTGCTCAAATGAAAGACAATCAGTTTGTAGTGAACGATCAACCGTATTATTTCATTGGAACCAATTTTTGGTATGGCGCTATACTTGGCTCAACAGGGCAAGGTGGCGATCGCGACCGGCTGATACGCGAACTTGATTTTATGAATGCCAATGGCATCATCAACCTGCGTGTATTGATTGGCGCCGACGGCGAAAACGGAGTTCCATCCAAAGTGGAGCCCACTTTGCAGCTGAAACCGGGTGTGTACAACGATAACATTTTCGATGGACTTGATTTCTTTATGGCCGAAATTGGTAAACGTGGCATGAAAGCGGTTCTTTATTTCACTAATTCGTGGGAATGGTCGGGCGGCTACAGTCAGTACCTCAACTGGGTAGGAAAGGGCAAAAATCCGGTTCCTTC
>JAYFRI010000108.1:0-10141 GCA_034926015.1 Paludibacter sp.
TGCCGGACTGAATCAGGCCGGATATGCCGGACTTAAGAGCGATGAACGCACAAGCCGGCAGCTGCGCGGTGATGGAGAGAAACGTTTGCTCCAGCAAGCAACTAATTTTCAGGAAGCACACAACGATAACCTCAGGCAACCACACCTTGGTGATGCCAACTGGCTGATGTTCGACTATAACCGGGGCTATTCTCCCGATATTGAATCGTCGGGTGTGATGGATATATTCCGTTTACCAAAATGGTCGTATTATTTTTACAGAAGTCAGCAGCTTCCGACAACAAAAATAGCCTCTTACTGGAACGAAATAACAGATGCCAGCCGACTGACGGTTTATTCCGATGGTGATGAAGTGGCATTGTACCTCAACAATAAAATGATAGAGTTGAAAAAGGTAGAAAGAACGCCTGTTTCGGATCAGCTTCCGCATCCTCCTTTTGTTTTCGACCTTAAAACTTTCCGTCCCGGCACTTTGCGGGCCGTGGGTTTGAAGGGCGGCATCATTCAGTCGGTGGATCAGGTGACTACCGCCCGAAAGGCCCATCAATTGAAACTAAGTATCGATTTCAGCGGAAAGCAGCTCAAAGCCGACGGGGCTGATGTTGTTTTTGTGTATGCAACTGTTTGTGATGCGAATGGAAATGCAGTGGCAGATGCTGATGTACCTGTGCATTTTACAGTCAAAGGAGCTGCCCGGCTGATAGGGCAAAATCCGATGAAAGCAGAGGCCGGAATTGCCACTATACTGCTTCAGGCCAGCCGAAAAGCATCTAAAATAACAATAGAAGCAAGGGCCGATGGGTTGAAACGGGAAAAAATGACAATCGTTTCGGGAGAATAAAAAAAAAATTGCAATAAAAATGTGATATCTTTTTTAAAACAAGATAGTTATTCAAATATTTTTGTACATTTGCAACGTTACTTAACCAATTAGAATTGTTTAAAACAATCTTTCGGTTAAATAATGTACTCTTGCTAGCGTTTTTCGAGCCTTTAGTATTGCTAAATGGCAATGTAAAGCCGGAACACATCCCTTGATCTCTATTTGTTAACTTCATCTTTACCTATCATTATGAAACAGATTCATGTTTTCATAGCAGACATCTCTGTTGTTTGTCGGGAGGGTCTGAAACTGATTTTTAGAGCTTACGACTGGATCAGTATCAGTGGCGAAGCAAATGAAACGGCGGAATTATTGCAATTACTTCCGCTTGTAAAGTGTGATGTGATACTTACCGAAATTGATTTTAAACAAAAAGGCGAAGGGCTGGAAGCTTGTCGCACCATTACGGAGCTTTACCCGGGAAAGCAGGTTATTTTCTTCACCTTTCGCAAGGACAATTGCGCTGTAGTGAGTGCAATGAGGGCAGGTGCAAGAGCTTATATTGCTAAAGACAGCACTACCAACGATATAGTCGATCAGGTAAAAGCTGTTTGCAAAGGCCGCGGATTTTTTCTTGGCGAAACCATTCCTAAATATGTGTTTTCCGAAGCACTCGAGCAACAACAAGGCTCGAAACAACGTCCTTTTCAACTTACCGAACGCGAAATTGAGATTATTGAGTGCCTGGCACTGGGCTTATCCACCAAACAAACGGCCGAAAAGCTCTGTATCAACCCTTCAACGGTAGATTCGCACAAAGAACATATCAAAGAAAAGCTGCATTTGAACAATGTAGTCGAAATTGTGGCCTTTGCTTTCAGGCATCATCTTCTTTCCATCGATTAATTTCTCCCCTTACTGCTTTTACTTCCTCACCTTGCCGGGTTTGGAATCCAATGTTTTATGGTATAATTTGACCATAAAAAAATCATTATATTTTTCTATTGTATAAGGATTTTTTTTGCTTCATATTTACACCGGGATTATCTGACATATTTTCACTCATAAGGGTTTGTTATTTACACAAGGTAGTGTTTACCTGTTACCCGATTGTCTCATTTAAACTTTTATCAGAGCCGGTTCGGTATTGAACCATTTTCTTTTTATAAGAATGAAATGTCTAGCTGGTTTGATGCCGGATCGGTTTATCCCAAAAAGAAAATAGCGCAGCACTGTCCATTTTTGATTATACATTGTCGCTTGCAGGGCAGTAGCTGAAAAAAGGAACCTAAACCTGACTAAAATGAATGGCTTTTGGCGTAAAGCCATTCATATTCGATCTGAATGGATCTGTTTGAGCGGGAAACGATCAGAACCCGACCGAATGGGTCCATTCTAGCTGAAAACAACAGAAACCTGACAGGTTTGGACTGTTTTTCGCGAAAACGGACCCAAACCTGATTGATTTGGACTGTTTCTCGCGAAAATGAACCCAAACCTGATTGATTTGGACTGTTTTTCGCGAAAATGAACCCAAACCTGATTGATTTGGACTGTTTCTCGCGAAAACGGACCCAAACTTGATTGATTTGGACTGTTTCTCGCGAAAATGGACCCAAACCTGACTGATTTGGACTGTTTTTCGCGAAAATGGACCCAAACTTGTCTGATTTGGACTGTTTTTGGCGAAAAATCGGTTTGAAAGAATATAGTAACAAATAAAAAACTGATTTTAAGATCGATACTATCAGCAGTACGAACAGTTTCTTAACTCCGTAGGAGTTATCTGTGCATAACCCCCGGATTTATCCGGGGGACACACTATGGAAGAGAGACACAAGCTCGTAGAGCTTGCCCGATATCAGATAATTACAATATAAATTTAATCAATATGAACAGCTATCGACAATCACTTTTCCATATCGTGTTCTGTACTTACAAACGCAGGAACACACTTCCTGAAAAACATCACGAATCATTGTATAAATACATCTGGGGGATAATAAAAAAGAGGAAAAGTGTTCTGTATCGAATCAATGGCACCGGGAACCACATACATATATTCTGTGATTTGCATTCTTCTATTGGATTGGCCGACTTTGTCAAAGAAATTAAAACTGCATCGAATACATGGATGACAAACTCAGGGAATTTCCCTGCATTTGAGTCATGGGCGGAAGGTTATTGTGGTTTATCATATAGCAACAAAGACAAAGCGATGATAGTAGACTATATAAAGAATCAGAAAGAGCACCATAGGGTCACAAGCTTTGAAGATGAATTGCGGTCTTTGCTTATTGAGCATGGAATTGAGTTTGACGAGAAATATCTTTTTGATGATTGAGGTCATTGTGCGCACGAATTGGGAAACTCTTACAGAGTTTCGTTCCTTGCCGACATTCTTTCCCCCGGATAAATCCGGGGGTTATGCACAGACAACTCTTACAGAGTTCTTTTTATCGGAACAGGAATACGAAAATAAAAGGTTCGGCTTTGATTTATTTAAATGTATTCAGTTCTTACCCAAACAGATTATTTCCGGCGGGAAATTATCAAAACCCGAATAAAACAGATAGCTTTTGGCGAAAAGCAGTTTGAAATAACAAGATAGGGAAAGGAAAAAAATGATAGGAGACAAAAATAAATAGCAATCAATAAGAAAGCTGAAATTATGGTTGATACTATTGTTAATACGAACAGTTTCTTAACTCCGTAGGAGTTATCTGTGCATAACCCCCGGATTTATCCGGGGGATACGTAACGGAAGATAGACACAAGCTCGTAGAGCTTGCCCGGTATGAGTAGCAATAAGTTATTAGGCGGGGTAAAAAGAATATGATCACACCCTTTTCCACCAAAAATCGGTTTGAAAAAATAAAAAAGCAGAAGGAGACAGATCAAGTACAGCAGATAACCATCTGACTTTGATCTTCCCTCCCATTTATTATATTAGTTAACAGTAATTTATTTACAATTTAAAACAAATAGGTATGAGAAAAACAACAACAGTAAATGATTTTATTTCGATACCTGTTCCCGAAAAGTTAACTTTCGGAGAACATGTAAGTACATGTATGAAAGCTGAAGTAGCAACCTTTAAAACACCGGATCTACCGCTTACCGAACTCGATGCAAGGCTTGAAAAACTGCGTATCAGTTTCGAAGCCGCTCAGGATGGCAGCCGTACCGAAAGGGCGTTGATGTATCAGGACGAAGAACTGGTGGACAATGGTTTGAGAGTGTTATCAGGTTACGTCGACAGGATAGCAGATGGAAATGAAGCAATTATTTTAAGCAGTGGTTTTCACCTTTCGAAGCAACCCAGCCCAATTGAAAAGCCGATATTGAGCGCAACTAATGGTAAACTGCAGGGAACAGCCGATTTGAAACGCAAAGCCGTGACAGGAGCAAAATCTTATTTGTGGCAATTCAGCGTAAATGGTGCCGATTGGGAACTGGCAGGGGCAAGTACCACCGCTAAATTCACTGTAACAGGTCTGACTTCGGTAATGCGGTATTATTTCAGAGTGGCAGCCATCACTACAGAAGGAACTACAGCCTATACCGACCCGGTAGCGCTGGTAATTCAGTAAACTTACTCAGAACCCGAACCAACGGCATGCAAGTTCAACACTTCACTGCCGTTTCGTTCGGGTTTTTTGTTGGCCTGAAGGGAAAGCGCTTAAAACCGGCAAAGGTGAATAGATAATAAAAAGATTCGTTCTGTCTGCAACAGAATATTAGATAGCAACAGCATTTGCAGCATGCACACGTATGTAGATTCGATGCATTTACATGTGAATGCAGTATATGCTGTTTTTTTATTGATAAAAAATACTAAAGTATCAGTCAGGAAAAACTTTGTTGTTCTTCTAACGAAGCAAGAATGGGTGGTAGCATTATTATAAACATAAAGTATACAGATCATGAAAACAAGAAGTCTCATTTTTTTAATTGGTTTTGGTTTTTCATTTCTTTTTGTCCCGACGGCAAGTGCTCAATGGACGCAGAAACTAACCGAACAGACCTCGCTGATCAACAATATCAGCGTTGTAGATAACAATATTATATGGATCAGCGATCAGGATCGCAAGGCAGTATCCATATCGACGGATGGTGGTGTAAGCTGGACAAGGAACGACCTGCCTGCCGTTATGATCGAAGGTAGTACAGGTGGAATCTGTGCCGTGAGCGCCACAACGGCCTATATGATTGTGTCGATGGGGCAAAAAGGAGTGTATAAAACCACCGATGGCGCCAAAAACTGGACGCGTCAGCCGACAGCTTTCAACAACGAGTATTCATTTCCCAATTTTGTACATTTCTGGAACGAAAACGAGGGTGTTGCCGTTGGCGATAGCTATGCCGGGGAGTGTTTCGAAATATACACCACCAACAATGGCGGTGTGCAGTGGAACCTGGTACCCGATGCTAATATGCCTGCCGGAAATGGAATAGCCACGTATAATGTAAACGAATCCTACAGGGTTGATGGTAATACTATCTATTTTAAAACCAATACAGGGAAGATTTTAAAATCGACTGATAAGGGTTTGCACTGGACGGCCATAAATACGCCTTTTACTAACGCCAATCTTTCGTTCGACTTCAAAGATGAGCTGAATGGGCTGGCATTGCTGTACACAGCCCCGGGTTCGTCCTCACTTTACTCAACAAGCGATGGAGGTGCCAACTGGACGGCCATTAATACAAATAATTATTTTGGCGATTTGTATTACGACCACATCAACGGGGTTTATTTTAGTTATCATGCCAACTATGGGATGTCCTACTCAAAAGACAACGGACAAAACTGGACAGTTTTACCTGCTTTCGCAAATTTTGGTATCGGAGCGATGGCAACAATAGCTTCGGGGAAAGTAATAGCGGGAAGTTGGAGCTATGTTTTTAGCGCTACCGATTATGAAAGATCCGGAATTTACCTAAAGAGCGCCAAAATAACGGGAACGAAGAGCATCGAGCTTGCTTTCTCCGAACATCCCGACCCTTTGTCGTCGTTGAACGCGGATAACTACAAAGTCCGGTATGTGGATAATAAAATACCGACAGATGTAAACATTTTATCCGTAACACAGGCCACTTCCGGCACAGACAATGTGCTTATCACGCTATCCGAAGACTTACCCATAGATACCATTCAGGTTTTAGCCAGTAACGTGAAAGATGCGAATGGCGCCGCCGGTTTGTCGATATTTGATACCCGTTTTGTATTCCATAATAATGTAAAGACGCTGCAATCGGACATGCCCGGCATGCTTGCCTCCCTTCTTTCGGCTGCCGAAAGGCAAAACCTGCTGAAGTTGAAAATAACAGGCATTATTGATGCCCGCGACTTCAAAACAATGCGCGATCTTATGCCTGCCCTTGGAATTATCGACCTGAAAGAAGCCGTTATTGTCGCTTATACAGGCACTGAAGGCACTGCTCCTGACGATGCCGCCATGGTGCCGGCACGAATAAAAAAGCAGGGGAGACATATTGTGCCTGAAGGAATTGAAACCGTGGCTGAAAGTGCTGCGCGTGCCGTAAAAGCGGTTGATGTTACGTATCCGGCCAACGAAATACCCGAAGATGCTTTTTATAGTTATGTGAACGATGGAAAAGCAAGTCTTACCTCCATAACTTTACCAGCCACACTGGGGAGTATAGGCAGGGAGGCTTTCCTGAATACGGGTTTAACAGCCGTTACACTGCCCGAAACGGTTACTTCTATCGGCGATTGGGCTTTTCAGGGAACAAGTTTGCAAACAATTACGCTGCCTGCATCGGTTATTAATTTGGGTGTCAATTGTTTCTTTGATATAACGACGCTGAAAAGCATTACTGTATCTGCTGCAAACACGGCTTTTACAAGCACAAGCGGAGTTTTGTATAATAAAAACAAAAGCAGATTAATTACTTATCCGGTTCAAAGGAATCAAAGTTCTTATACGGTTCCTGTAGGAGTGGAATGGATAGATTACGGGGCTTTTTATGGTAATGAGTATCTTACGACCGTTCAGTTGCCTTCAACTTTAAACGGGATAGGCAATTATGCCTTCGGCGGATGTTATAATTTGAACAGTATTAACTTTCCTTCTTCCCTTCAATACATAGGAGATGCTGCTTTTTTGTCAACCAATATCAGCAATGTAGATCTTTCGGCCTGTAATGAGTTAACTACAATTCCGGGCTGGGCGTTTCAAAGCTGTTCGGTCAGCAATTTATCGTTACCCGCTTCGATCAACACTATTCAAGGTTATGCTTTCTCCGTTTGCAACAATCTGACTCAGGTGGACTGGAGTGGAAATACAAATCTTGGGACTTTGGAAAATTATGTGTTCTGGAGATGCGATAACCTGAACAGTGTTAAGTTGCCCCGCTCGGTTAACTCCATAGGCTACGGCAATTTCCTTTCGTGCTACAAGTTAACGGATATAAGCGTTGCTCCCGATAATCCTTATTTCGCAGCAACGGATGCTGTATTAATGAATAAGGACTATACTTCGCTGATAGCCTATGCACCCGGAAAAACTGCTACCAAATATGTGGTTCCGGCTACAGTTACTGTTATTAAAGATGCCGCTTTCAGAGATTGTCCGTATCTTACATCAATAGATGCACAAAATAGTCATTTGGTTTCGATAGGTTTAAGCGCTTTTAACGGCACACCACTTACCGAAATAACATTACCCGGCACAGTTACTTTCATTGCTAATTATGCTTTCAGGTATTGCAGCGAGTTATCGACATTTAAAATTTATAATCCTGTTCCTCCTGCTTTAGGCACTAATGTTTTTCAATATGCAAGCACATCAAGCTGTAAATTATATGTCCCTAAAGGAGCAAAAGCAAGCTATGCTGCAGCCGATCAATGGAATAGTTTTGCAAATACAGAAGAATTTATAATTGATGGCGTCGAAAATCCGGATATGGCGAATCTTGTTATCAGTCAGCAAGGTGGTTTGCTTCGGATTTCGGGTGTTCAGGTGGGCGAAACGCTCAGCGTTTACGGTATGTCGGGTCAGCTTGTTGTTTCACAAAAGGCTGAAACTGCCATTGTGGATATTCCTATACCGGAAAAAGGCGTTTACGTGCTGCAAGTGGGAACAAACAACAGAAGAATAATATTTAAATGACAAAAAATAAATGATGATTTTAAAAAAAACATGATGAACATTTTCAATATGCGTCTTGTTTTATCATTAGTCATAGTATTAAAGAATTAAATTGAATAGTATTATTAAAACAAAATTTGAAGCCCGAAAGCAGTGATGTGATTCGGGCTTTTTTGTGCTGTTACCGGCCGGTTACAGGCCGTGTTGTTAAGTTTTGGTAAACATTAAATACCGTGAATGTTCTACTTCCAAAACTTTCATTGCTATTTGCTTTTTTTATTGGTGCAAATGCCCTGACGGGCAAGCCAATGGGCAAAATAATTGTCCGTAGGACATAAATATCAATAGATAAAGTATTAAAAACGTATTCCTTTTGTCCGTTAGGACATTGACAAAAGGCAACTTAACTACATTACGATTGTAAGGAACATGTTGTTTTTTTGTTTAGCGATAGACCTTAAGTAGTTCGGTCAGTTCTTTCATTCCTTCGCTTGCTCCTTTCTTTATCACGGTGATATGTGGTTGGGGAGCGATCACTTCGTTCGGATCAATGAGAAAAACAGGATCGGTACGGGGCACATAATGCAGCAAACCGGCTGCGGGATACACATTCAGCGAAGTACCAATCACAACAAAGACATCGGCCTGCCCGGTAAGGCGAATAGCATTGTCAATTTCGGGAACTGCTTCGCCAAACCATACAATATGCGGACGAAGCTGATATCCTTTCGGGCATTTATCGCCTAAATGTGTCGTGTATTGATCCGGACTGAGCTCAAAGACCTCGGCACCCGGCCCTGTTGAACGCACTTTGGTGAGTTCGCCATGCAAATGCAACACTTTGGAGCTACCTGCCCGCTCATGCAGGTCGTCTACGTTCTGAGTGATGATTTCCACCTCAAAATCCTTTTCGAGTGCTGCCAAAGCCAAATGACCGGCGTTGGGAAGAGCCGTTATCAGCTGTTTTCGCCTCTGATTGTAGAATTCGAGCACCAATCCGGGGTTTTTGCGCCAACCTTCGGGCGTTGCCACATCTTCTATCCTGTGTTGCTCCCACAATCCGCCGGTAGCTCTGAAAGTCGACAGTCCGCTTTCCGCACTCATGCCTGCACCGGTAAGTACTACTAATTTTTTCTTGCTCATTGTCACAATGTCTTTTGTTTTTGTTCCTGTTTCAGTTCTTTTCCTGCTGATTTCAGTCAACAAATATATTATTTTTTCGCGAAAACATTCTTTTTTTGCCCGCTTAATTCAAAGCTTATCTCACGCTCTTCTTTATTCATTTGTTATTTTTACATACTTTTGTACTACAAACATTTTCTCATTCGGTATGCATAAAAAAGACAAGGGATTTTACATCGACTTCGATGATTATGCTGTTTATTGCGAACAAATCATTCAGAATGCATCGACTACTGCGCCTGTATTGGTTTTTCTGCACGATTCGTGGGGCTGTGTCGAAATGTGGGGAAGTTTTCCTGAAGCAATAAGCAGACTTTTCGGCGCGAATGCACTTGTTTACGATAGGCGGGGGTATGGTAAATCATCGCCTTTTGCCATTACCAACAGGGATGAGTTTTATCTTCACAACGAAGCGCATGAATTAATCAGGTTGTTGGATGCACTCAGGCTGAATGATGTAATTATTTACGGACACAGCGACGGAGCCACGATAGCTTTGCTCACTGCTGCGCTTTATCCGCATCGGGTCAGGGCTTTACTGCTCGAAGGAGCGCATAGTTTTATCGAAGATTCGGGCAAAGCGGCCGTTCTTGCCACACGCGAACGTGCTAAAACAACAAGTTTGCTCACTAATCTCGAAAAATATCACGGCAACAAAACAAACGAACTGTTTCGGCTCTGGCACGAAACCTGGCTCAGCGACTATTTCTCGCAATGGTCAATAGTTCCCCTGTTAAAGCAAATTAACTGTCCCGTATTAGCCTTTCAGGGCGAAAACGATGAGTTTGGCACTCCTGCCCAGCTTGAAATACTCAAAACCGAAATAAAAACGCAAGTAACTGTGTGTGAAATAAGCAATGCTGCCCACACTCCCCGCAAAGAGGCCGAAACGACCACAATGCAACTGATCAACGACTGGTTTAGGCACACTTTCGGGCCAAATCTGTCCTGAAACGATTGCTTTCAGTCCTTATTTGGTCGCTATAAGCATAAACTGATCGTAAGCGCTCATAACTCC
>JAYFRI010000022.1:0-5759 GCA_034926015.1 Paludibacter sp.
TTTCAAAACTCAGCCGGACCGGTAGGGCAAGCGGTGGCAGCCCATGTAAGCGCCGATCGGTCTGTGTTTTTCAACTGCCGCTTTCTTGGATTTCAGGATACGCTCTTTACTTATGCCGACAACAGCCGCCAGTATTATAAAAATTGCTATATCGAAGGTACTACCGATTTTATTTTCGGTTGGTCCACGGCTGTTTTCGACGAATGCGTGATTCATAGTTTAAAGGAATCGTATATCACAGCGGCTTCTACCTTGCAAAACACGAAATACGGCTATCTGTTTTATAAGTGTAAACTCACGGCAGAACCAACAGTGAAAATGATGTATCTGGGACGACCCTGGCGCAATTATGCCAAAACAGTTTTCCGCGAATGTGAGTTGGGTGCACACATACGACCCGAAGGCTGGCACAACTGGAATAAACCTGTGGCCGAAAAAACTTCCTTTTATGCCGAATACGGTAATTATGGTCCGGGAGCTGATATAGCGAAACGTGTAAAATGGTCGCACCAGCTCACAAAGAAACAAGCTGCCGAATGGACGGTTGAAAATGTGTTGAAGGGCGATGATGACTGGAATCCGGCCGAGGGTGTGTTGAAAGAAATTGTAAATTTCAAATAATTATATTGTTGGAATGCATAAATATCTATATCTCGTTGTTCTGACCCTGATTGCTGTAGTGCTGAGTGCCGGAAAAGCCAAACCTGTGAAAGTGTTTATGGTGGGCGACTCAACTATGGCCGATAAAAAACCAATTGCAGACACTCCCGAAAGAGGTTGGGGAATGGTTTTCCCTTCGTTTTTCGATAAGGATGTAGTGATTGAAAATCATGCACAAAACGGAAGAAGTACAAGGACATTTATCGAAGAGGGTTTATGGGATAAGGTGATGAGCAGGCTGGGAGAGGGCGATTTTGTGTTTATTCAGTTTGCACACAATGATGAGATTGCCACTAAAAAGGCGTACACTACCGAAGCTGAGTTTGAAGCGAATTACAGAAGAATGGTGGCCGATGTATTGGCAAAAAAAGCGCATCCTATCCTTTGTTCGCCCGTAGCCCGACGCAAATTCGACAGCATAGGAAATCCGGTGGATACGCATCCCGTTTATGCACCTATCGTACATAAAGTGGCCAACGAACTAGAAGTACCTTTTATTGATATGCACACGAAAAGCCTTGAAATACTCCAACGATACGGCGTGGAAGGATCCAAAAAGCTGTATATGCACCTTGAACCGGGAAAATGGAAAGCACATCCCGAAGGAAAAGCAGATGATACGCATTTTGTTGAAGCCGGGGCAATGGAGATGGCACAACTTGCTGCCGAAGGGATAAAAGCGCTACGGATAACCCCACTCGCCAAACATTTGCTGAAGCAGAAAAAGATGAAAGTCATCTACACCATTCCTACCGAAAGGGAGGACAATAATGCAACCGATAAATGATGTGAATCAGAAGTTTAAAAATAGTCCGTAGGACTTCAATATCAATAGAATAATCAAGTATCAATGTTTTATTGTCCGTAGGAAATTTATGTTTTATCTTTGTTTATCCCCTACGGGGAATTGATTTTGTATATTTATTTTTTCTATTGATATACATTCCCTACGGGAAATAATTTACTGTAAACAAAATAGAATTATTTTCAACCCCTGATTCGCATTCTTAGCAAAAAAACCTGAAATAATTAAGTTTCAGGTTTTTTTAGTCGAAAAGCATCTCCTTTTAGTTTTTGCCCTTTATCAGGTTGATTACAAACAATAAAACGATGGCGCCAATGGCTCCGGTGATAATTGCGCTGATCCAGCCACTGCCCAGGCTAATGCCAACAACTCCGAATAACCATGTGCCGATAACGCCGCCCACGATACCTACTATAATATTCCACAACAGACCAAGGCTGTTGCCCTTGTAAAGCGTACTGCCCAGCCATCCGGCCAAAGCTCCGATAATAATTGTTGCAAGAATTCCCATTTTGATGATTTTTAAATGTGTATATTATTTTAAACAAATACCGAAGCTAAAAGATTCTAAATTAACTATATTTATAGTTTAGGGATATGGAGATGGCGCAACTTGCAGCCGAAGGAATAAAAGCGTTACGCATAAAACCATTGGCCAGGCATTTGCTGAAGCAGAAAAAGATGAAAGTTATCTACACCATTCCTACCAAAAGGGAGGACAATAATGCAACCGATAAATGATGTGAATCAGAAGTTTAAAAATAGTCCGTAGGACTTCAATATCAATAGAATAATCAAGTGTCAATGTTTTATTGTCCGTAGGACATTCATGTTTTATCTTTGTTTATCCCCTACGGGGAATTGATTTTGTATATTTATTTTTTCTATTGATATACATTCCCTACGGGAAATAATTTACTGTAAACAAAATAGGATTATTTTCAAAACTCAGAACCCGGAACTCAAAACTCAAAACCCGGAACTGCACTAGCTCCTCAAATTTTCGAATCTTCGAATTAATCCCCGAAACTCAAAACCCGAAACTCAGAACTCAGAACTGTCCAGCGCCCGTTTAAATTCTTCGAGTACGCGATTTCGGGCAAAACTATGTTCTACTATTGGGGTAGGATAGGACGGGAGGTCGATTTCGGGTACCCAACGACGAACGTATTGCTGTTGGGCATCGAATTTTTTCAACTGCTCAATGGGATTGAAAACCCTAAAGTAGGGAGCAGCATCGCATCCGCTACCAGCTGTCCACTGCCAGTTGCCATTATTGGCTGCAAGGTCGTAGTCCAGTAGTTTCTGTGCAAAATATGCTTCGCCCCAGCGCCAGTCGATCAATAAATGCTTGATCAGAAACGAAGCAACCACCATACGCACACGGTTGTGCATATATCCGGTAGCATTTAATTCGCGCATGCCGGCATCCACCAGCGGATAACCTGTTTGCCCCTGGCACCATTTTTCAAACTCAGCTTCGTTGTTTCGCCACTTTATTTCATCGTAGCGGGGTTTGAACGATTGCCGAACAACGGTTGGGAAATGATATAAAATCATCATAAAAAACTCCCGCCAGATCAGTTCGTTTAAGAATTGTTCGTTGGTTGTTAAGGCTTTTTGGACCATTTTACGAATGCTTAAGGTGCCAAAACGCAGATGAACGCTAAGATGTGAAGTGCCGTTTTCTAAGGCCGGAAAGTTGCGCGTTTCGGAATAGTTTTTCAAAACATCATCCGATAGGGAAGGCGCCTTCCAGCTTACACCCGTTGCTTCGAAGCCAATTTCGGCAAGCGAAGGCATTGTAAATGAATTGTATTTATAAAAATTATCGAACAAAGCTTCCGAATTGTATGCAGGAATTGTAGTTTCGCTCAGCAGCGATTTCCACCTTCTGGAATAAGGAGTAAAGACAGTATAGGGTGTAGCATCCGACTTGAACACCTGGTTTTTAGCAAAAATAACCTGGTCGGTAAAACTGTGGAAAGCAATGTTTCTGGCGGTAGCCATTCTCCTGATTTCATTGTCGCGGGCTATAGCATCAGGCTCGTAGTCCTCGTTCAAAAATAGCTGACTTACCTTGAATTGTTCGCAGAGTGCGGGTAAAATCTCCAGGGGATTACCGTGTTTCACAAGTAAAGCCGAACCGTGCTTTTGCAGTTCGGAATTCAATTCGGTCAAGCGCTGATGAATTAAATCCACCCGCTTGTCCTGTTTATCCTCCAGTTGGTGCAGGATATTGGTATCGAAAATAAAAACCGGAAGAACAGCCAGTCCGCTTTTCAAGGCATGAAACAATCCGGCATTATCATCGAAACGCAAATCGCGTCGAAACCAAAACAAAGCAGTGTTCATCTTTTTTTGTAGCAACTAAGGAGTTGAAGAATTACAGTTTACTGAATTAACTAACAGCATACAGCAACTCAATGTTTATGTGTTTATACAAATAAGATAATATGTTTGAGGATTCATAATTGATCTAAGGTATAAAAGCTATGAGGTGAAGGATGAAAAATGCAGAATTTTACACTTTTATGATTTTTCATGCATGAAAACACTTAGCTCTAACCTGAGAAAGCATTTTTCATACGTGAATGTACATAGCTCTAATTTGAGAAAGCATTTTTTATGTATATTCGGATTTTCTCAGAGCTGAGAAAGCATTTTGGAAGAACGTAAAAAACTACCGTCGGAAGGTTGAATGTATTTTGGATGAAAAAATCCTTCATATAATCCAATATGTCGGTTAAATGAATAGGGCATTGATGGAAGTGAAAAGAGAATGATTAGTGGAAGTTATTTTCTTTCCCGCGGGTATGTAAAACAAAAAGAGATGCTTTTTATTGAAGCATCTCTTTTTGTTTGAATGAAAGCATCAAAACGAGCGACAAAGTTGACGCTCTTCTTTGAATTGAATTTTGTTAGTAGGCCCTGGCAAAAACCACACGTTGTGCCGAAGGTTTACCGGTAACCATACAAGTTCCAGGTGTTTTATCGCCATCGAGTGGGATACAGCGGATGGTAGCTTTTGTTTCTTCCTTGATTTTTTCTTCGGTTTCGGGTGTTCCGTCCCAATGACACATCAGGAAACCGCCTTTTTCGATTTCAACTTTAAATTCGTCGTACGAATTCACTTCGCGGGTAACGGAAGCGCGGAAATCAACTGCTTTTTTGAAAATGGTGGCCTGGATATCTTTGAGTAACTCGGCAATATAGTTTTCAATGCCTTCCATCTGTACAGTTTCCTTTGTCAGGGTATCGCGACGGGCAACTTCCACAGTTCCGTTTTCGAGGTCGCGTGCACCAATTGCCAGACGTACAGGAACGCCTTTGAGTTCGTATTCGGCAAATTTCCAACCCGGTTTCTTGTTGTCGTTGTTATCGAATTTTACGCTAATACCCATTGCTCTCAGAGCCGGGATGAGTTGATTTACCTTTTCGCTGATGGCGGCCAGTTGTTCTTCGTTTTTGTAAATTGGCACAATCACTACCTGGAAAGGAGCAAGGTTAGGAGGGAGCACCAAACCATTGTCGTCGGAGTGCGTCATGATAAGCGCGCCCATCAAACGTGTAGAAACGCCCCACGAAGTGGCCCATACATAATCAAGTTTATTACTCTTGTCTACAAAAGTAACATCGAATGCTTTGGCAAAATTCTGACCTAAGAAGTGAGAGGTGCCTGCCTGCAATGCTTTTCCGTCCTGCATAAGGGCTTCGATACAAAAAGTTTCGAGCGCACCGGCAAAGCGTTCGTTGGCTGATTTAACTCCTTTCAGCACCGGAACAGCCATATAGCGTTCGGCAAAATCGGCATACACTTCGAGCATTTGTTTGGCTTCGGCAACGGCTTCCTGCTCGGTGGCATGCGCTGTGTGACCTTCCTGCCAAAGAAATTCGGCAGTACGAAGGAACAAGCGCGTACGCATTTCCCAACGCACCACATTGGCCCATTGATTGACAAGAATGGGAAGATCGCGGTAGGACTGAATCCAGTTTTTATAAGTATTCCAAATGATGGTTTCGGAGGTAGGACGAACGATTAATTCTTCTTCGAGTTTGGCTCCCGGATCCACAATAAGTCCTTTTCCTTCGGGATCGGCCATCAGGCGATGATGCGTAACTACGGCACATTCTTTGGCAAATCCTTCCACGTGTTCGGCTTCTTTGCTCAAAAAAGATTTAGGAATAAACAATGGAAAATAGGCGTTCACATGTCCGGTTTCTTTGAACATGCGGTCGAGTTCAGCCTGTATTTTTTCCCATATTGCATAACCATAAGGCTTTATCACCATGC
>JAYFRI010000222.1:0-7142 GCA_034926015.1 Paludibacter sp.
CTGGAGTTGGTTGGATGTGAAGGATATGCCCGGAACATTACAAAACAGCATCGATAAAACAGCCGAATACATGGACAATCATATTGCTGTTGCCCGAAAACTTAAAAAGCCAATTGTTTTGGAAGAATTTGGTTTTCCTCGTGATCATCATGAATATAATTTAAAGGATTCAACTTCATTGCGCGACAAGTATTACACTGCTGTTTTTGAAAAAATACTAACGGCTTCGCATGAAAAAGATGTGTTGGCCGGCTGTAATTTCTGGGCATGGGGAGGTTTTGGTCGCCCGAATCCTCAGCATGTTTTTTGGGGAAAAGGAGATGACTATTTGGGGGATCCGGCTCAGGAAGAACAGGGTTTGAATGCAGTTTTCGATACAGATGCCACTGTGAAACTCGTGAAGAAATACGCTTCCAAAATACAAAATAAACCTGTGATTGCCGACATGAACGCTACAGAGAAAACGCGTGCTTTGTTCCTGAATATGAAAAACAATATTGGAAAAGGCATTATGTTGGGTCATCAGGACGATCCGGCCTACGGACACGATTGGTATGGCGAAAAAGGTCGTTCGGACGTAAAGGAAACTGTCGGCGATTATCCTGCCGTTACGGGTTGGGAAATTGGTCATATCGAAATTGGTGCCGATTATAACCTCGACTCCATTTATTTTAGTGACATGAAACGCCTGATACGCGAAGTGTACGAACGGGGTGGCATCAACACCATCAGCTGGCACGGCGATAATATTGCTACAGGAAAAACAGCCTGGGATTGTGCGCAGGATACTGTTGTGCGCAGTATTTTGCCCGGAGGAATTCATCACAAAGGATTTATTGCTTATCTCGACAAAGTGGCTGACTTCTTTCTTGATTTGAAAGATAAAAACGGGGAACTCATTCCTGTTATTTTCCGCATGTATCACGAGCATACAGGCGGTTGGTTCTGGTGGGGCAACAAACAATGTACGCCCGAAGAATACAATGAATTGTATCGAATGACTGTAAGATATTTACGCGATACAAAACAGGTACACAATATTTTGTATGCATTTTCGCCAGCAGGTATCACCACCGAAGCTGAATTTCTGAGCCGCTATCCCGGCGACGAATGGGTGGACATTGTGGGTTTCGATAATTATTGCGGTTCTGATAAATCGTCCATCGAAAGATATAAAAAAGAAGTTACAGCAGGTTTAAAAGTGGTGACCGATTATGCTGAGTTAAAAAATAAGATTCCGATTTTAGCTGAAACAGGTATGGAGTCTATCCCGGTAGCCGATTATTTTACAAATATTCTTTTACCAACAATCGAGCCTTTCAACATTAGTTATGTGTTGCTTTGGAGAAATGCATTTGATAAACCCAAGCATTTTTACGCACCTTATCCCGGACACTCATCGGCAGATGATTTTAGAAAATTCAGCGATAGTCCGAAAATTTTGTTGAACACCGAGATTCCCCCAATGTATATTCCAATAAAATAAATACTTATCAATATAAAAATGAATGAATTCAAAAATGCTTTGAATAGTCTCAAAGCAAAACACGAGGAGTTATTGAGTAGAAAGAATGAAAAAGTGTTGAACGGAAATGGTATTTACGACCGTTACGTAAATCCAATACTAACAGCTGAGCATGCTCCCCTGCACTGGCGCTACGATTTCAATCCGGAAACAAATCCATATCTGATGGAGCGAATAGGCGTAAATGCCACGCTCAATTCAGGCGCAATCAAATGGAACGGTAAGTATTTGCTGGTGGTACGCGTCGAAGGTAACGACCGTAAATCGTTTTTTGCCATTGCCGAAAGCGAAAATGGTGTGGATAATTTCCGTTTTTGGGACGAACCTGTCACTTTACCCGAAACTGAAGATCCGGATACCAATGTGTACGATATGCGCCTGACGGCTCACGAAGATGGTTGGATTTACGGTGTTTTCTGTAGCGAACGCAAAGACCCGAATGCTCCGGCAGGCGATTTGTCGTCGGCAGTGGCAGCAGCCGGCATTGTACGCACCAAAGATTTATTGACATGGGAGCGTTTGCCCGATTTGAAAACAAAAAGCCAGCAACGCAATGTGGTACTTCACCCTGAATTTGTGGAAGGTAAATATGCATTGTACACACGTCCCCAGGATGGATTTATCGATACCGGTAGCGGCGGTGGCATTGGCTGGGGATTGGTGGATGATATCACAAATGCCGAAGTGAAGGATGAAAAAATTATTAATCATCGCTACTACCATACGATCAAAGAATTGAAAAATGGCGAAGGTCCACATCCTATCAAAACTGATAAAGGTTGGTTGCATTTGGCTCATGGTGTGCGCAATTGTGCTGCAGGACTGCGTTATGTGCTGTATCTCTATATTACCGACTTGAAGAACCCTGAAAAACTAATTGCCGAGCCTGCCGGATTTTTTATGGCTCCGCAGGGCGAGGAACGTGTAGGCGATGTATCCAATGTGCTGTTCAGCAACGGTTGGATTGCCGACGAGGATGGGAAAGTATTTATCTATTATGCTTCATCGGATACGCGCATGCACGTAGCTACTTCTACAATTGATAAATTACTCGATTATGTGCTGAATACGCCGGCTGATGGTTATCGTTCGGCAAAATCCGTTGAGGCCATTAAATCTTTGATTGCAAACAATAAAAAAATGGGATATTAAGGCTTGCTTTTATGTTTGGGTATATAAAGAAAATCAGCTTTTCATTGATGTTGTGCTTCCTGCTTTCAGCCTACGCTGAAGGCAGGGAAGTCATCTCGTTAAGTGGTGAATGGCAGCTTTTTCTGGATACTGAAAACATTTATGCTACTGATGTAAATAAAATCCGGTTTAACGATACAATTCAACTTCCGGCATCGCTGGATGAAAGACAGAAAGGCAATAAAGCTACTGAAACGTATCTAACAAGTCATATGCAACGCAGGTATTCGTTTTATGGCAAAGCCTGGTACCGCAAAGAGCTTTTTATTCCGCAAAACTGGAAAAACTGTGAAATTGAATTTTTCATCAAACGCACCCGCCCGACACATGTGTGGATTGATGGTCGGTTGGTGGGTAGCAATAGGCTAATTACTTCTCCACAAGTTTATACTGTCACTCAGTTTCTGACGCCGGGACAACACAGTATTTGCGTTTTGGTAGACAATGGTCCCGATTGTGGACTTCCGCGAGAAATAAGTTCGTCGCACATGTGGAGCGACGATACGCAAACCAACTGGAACGGTTTGTTGGGAAAAATACAATTGCAATCAAAACCAGCTTTGTCTATTGACAGAATTAAAACAAAACCTGATGTGGCAGAAAAAGCGGTTCATATCGACTTGTTGATTTCCAATAAAAGTGAAAATGATCGAAGTGTGAAAGTAGAGATTTCTGCTTTTTTGCCGGATAAAAATACGCCAAAAGTTTCGAAAAAACTTCGAAAGAATGTTCTGCTGAAAAAAGGAGAGAATCAGTTACAACTTACTTATTCTTTGGGGGAAAATGCAAAATTGTGGAGTGAATACTCGCCGGCGCTTTATCAGTTACAGATAGATATTTTTCAAAACGGGAAAAAAATCGATGCGCAGCAAAGTGTTTTTGGCTTGCGCGAATTCAAAACAACAGGCAAGTCTTTTGTCATTAATGGGAATAAAACCTTTCTCCGCGGTCGGCATGATGCTTGTGTTTTCCCACTTACAGGATATGCTCCAATGGAGCTGAATGAGTGGTTGAAATATTATAAAACAATAAAAGAATATGGCTTCAACCATGTTCGGTTTCATTCCTGGTGTCCGCCCGAAGCAGCTTTCGAGGCCGCCGATTTGATGGGAGTTTATCTTCAACCCGAGCTTCCTTATTGGGGGCTCATAGAAAATCAACCCAGCCATCCTGTGACACAGTTTCTTGCTGCGGAAGGGAAGGCGTTGCTTGATGCTTATGCGAATCATCCTTCGTTTGTGATGTTTTCCACAGGCAACGAGCTTTGGGGAGATATTTCAGGTTTACAGTATTTTACGCATCTTTTCAGAGCTTATGATGATCGACCGCTTTATGCTTTGGGTTCTAACTATCACCTTGGATGGAAAGGAGAGCAGGCAGGCGAGGACTATATGGTGACCTGTCGCGTGGGTGGTGAGAATGATGCTCTTTTTGAACCGCATGTGCGTGCTTCGTTTTCGTTTACCGATGCCATTGATGGTGGAATTTTGAATGCTACTTACCCGAATACCTCAATGGATTTTTCGAAAGGAGTCAACAGAACTACTAAGCCGGTCATTTCGCATGAAACAGGTCAGTTTCAGATGTTCCCTTCTGTAGATGAGCTCAAAGCTTACACAGGAGTATTGCGTCCGCGAAACTTAGAACTGTTCATCGAAAGAGTAGAAAATAAATTAGGAAAGGAAAATTATAAAAAATACTTTGATGCTACGGCTGCTTTAAGCTTGCTGTGCTATAAAGCCGATTTGGAAATGATGCGCAGAACTTCATCGTTGGCAGGTTTTCAGATGCTCGATTTACAGGATTTTCCCGGCCAGGGAACAGCCGTTGTCGGCATTCTGAATGCGTTGATGCAAAGCAAAGGAATTATTAGTGCGGAAGAATTCCGGTCGTGGAACGATGATGTGGTGCCGCTCTGGTTGGCCGATAGTTATACTTATTTTGCAGGTAGCGAGCTGAAAAGTAGTATTAAAATTTCAAACAATTCAGCTACTGACCTTAAAAACGCCACCTTAAACTGGAGCTTGAATTCGGAGAAAGGAGCAATACTCAGTAGCGGTTCATTTCGTTTAAATGCGCCTGCTGGCATTTTGAGTGAGGCTGAGGTTCTCAATATTGTTTTGCCGTCCACCGATAAAGCGCTTGCTTGTAAACTGAATATCTCCATTGCAGGTACCCGTTACAGGAATTCTTATTCGCTTTGGATTTATCCGGATATTAAAGCCTTAGCTGTACTGAATAACGATGTGAAATTATTCAGCCAATACAGCGAGGAGTTTGAAAATTATCTTTTAGCTGGCGGTAAAGCCATTCTGATGCCCGACAAAAACGCTTATCCCCAACAAACGATAAGCGGGCTTTTCACTTCCGATTATTGGAATTACTCGATGTTTAAATCTATCTCCGAAAACGCTAAAAAACCTGTTTCTCCGGGGACGATGGGTTTGCTGATTGATGCCAAACATCCTTTGTTCGACGAATTTCCTACTGAAATGCACAGTAACTGGCAATGGTGGCCTGTAGTGAAAAACTCAAACCCATTGATATTGGATGCCCTGTCGGCTCAAATTCATCCGATAGTGGAAACCATCGACAATGTGGAGCGGGTACATCATCTTGGGCTTATCTTTGAGTGCAAAATAGGGAATGGAAGTCTTTTTGTGTGTATGTCCGACCTTAAAAATCAGCTGCATTATAAAGAGAACAAGCAATTGTACAATGCGTTGATCCATTATGTGAACTCAGCACATTTTCAACCCGTCGAAAATCTGAAGCCAGAGGAACTGAAAAAGCTATTCTACGATCATTCCATTGAGAACAACATCAAAGGAATACGCAATATATCATACGATTAAACACAAATAAATTATAACTGGAGATTCATGAAAACATTGAAATTTTATTTTACAGTTGCATTTTTTCTATGCTCAATAGGCTTGTCAGCCCAAAAATTCGAAGGACTTGCCAAAACGCCACCCATGGGTTGGAATAGTTGGAACAAATTTGCTTGTAATGTAAGCGAAGATTTGATAAAGGAAACAGCCGATGCTATGGCAGCTTCGGGCATGAAGGATGCCGGATATGAATATGTGGTGATTGACGATTGCTGGCAGATTGGTCGCGACTCGCTTGGCTTTATTGTAGCCGATCCCGAGCGTTTTCCTTCTGGCATCAAAGCCCTTGCCGATTATATACATTCTAAAGGTTTGAAATTCGGGATTTATTCCTGCGCCGGCGATAAAACCTGTGGCGGTCGCCCGGGTAGTCGTGGATACGAATATCAGGATGCGTTGATGTATGCCAAATGGGGCGTTGATTATCTGAAATATGACTGGTGTTATACCGAACATCTGAATGCACAGGGAGCTTACAGAACCATGAGCCAGGCATTGAAACAAGCCGGACGTCCGATTGTGTTCAGTTTGTGCGAATGGGGTGGCAACAAACCCTGGCTCTGGGCCAAAGAAGTAGGTCATTTGTGGAGAACAACAGGCGATATCCACAACTGTTACGATTGTGTGTATAATCACGGTTCGTGGACAGCCTGGGGTGTGATGCAAATTCTCGATATGCAGGATGGATTACGCCAGTATTCAGGTCCCGGACATTGGAACGACCCGGACATGATGCAGATAGGAAACGGTATGCCTCTCAACGAACAACGGGCTCATTTTACAATGTGGGCAATGATCAATGCTCCTTTGATGGCTGGCAACGATTTGCGCAATATCCCTGCCGAAACGCTGAACGTATTGACCAACAAAGAGGTGATTGCACTTAATCAGGATTCCCTCGGTATACAGGCATTTCGTTATGCCGTAAATGACAGTGTGGAAACATGGATCAAGCCGCTTGAGAACGACGAATGGGCAGTGGTATATCTCAACCGTAGTGTAAGGCCTAAAACAATTACTCAGGATTGGAAGACTTTTTCGGTGACAGACGAATTGTCGGGGGAAAAACTGGATTTAACAGGAAAAGAAGTATATTTACTGCGCGATTTATGGCTGAAGAAAATAGTTGCCGATAGCAGGAAAGTATTGAAAGCGATCGTTCCTGGGCACGATGTTTTGGCGTTCAAAATTTCGAAGAAACCTGTGAAATCCAGAAAATAAGCTTCTATTTAGCAACATTCAATAGCTATTGTCTCAAAGAAAAAATGATAATTTTGTATTGAGTTAATTACTTTTTTTGACTCAGAAGGGTGAAAGAAAGCTACTCTTCATGCGTCATGGTGTCTAATCATATAAAAATCACAATTATTAAAAATGAATCTTCAAAAAATCAGTTTAAAAGAAAAAATCGGTTACGGTTTTGGTGATGCCGCATCTTCCATGTTTTGGAAGATTTTCGGAATGTATTCTTTGTTTTTTTATACCGATGTATTCGGAATTACAGCTGCGGCTGCCGGAACAATGTTTTTGGT
>JAYFRI010000344.1:0-18255 GCA_034926015.1 Paludibacter sp.
CCTTTGAGGAAGTAAAACAACGTATAGATAGTTATTACGAACAACACCCATTAAAAGACAACAAAAATCGCACAGAAGAGGCAGACAAGGTTTCTGCTCGAACTGCCGAAATCCTAAGCGAACAAACTTTTACTTTTTCTCCAGCCGAGTATTTAACTATTCACCGCAGACTATTTCAGGGTATTTACGGTCATGCAGGTAAAATGCGTGACTATAACATTACAAAACAAGAATGGATTTTAAATGGTGAAATTGTTTTGTATGCAAGTGCATTAAGTTTAAAAGCCACTTTAGAGTATGATTTTGAACAAGAAAAGAAATTTAACTTCAAAGGTTTAAGTCAGCAAGAAATTATTGAACACATAGCGCATTTTATTAGCTATCTGTGGCAGATTCATATTTTTGGAGAGGGTAATACTCGGACAACAGCTATTTTTCTGATAAAATATGTTCGTAAACTTGGTTTTAAAGAAGTAAATAATGACATGTTTGCAGAGCATTCCTGGTATTTTCGAAATGCATTAGTGCGTGCTAATTATGAAGATTTATCTAAAGGAATTCACAAAACAGAAACTTTTCTTGTTCGCTTTCTCTCAAATTTATTAGTTGGACAAAACTATTCGTTGAAAAATCGAGACATGCATGTCCAATTTATTGACACTGTAAATGTAGAATCTGACACTGTAAATGACACTGTAAATGACACTGTGTTTAATTTGATAAAGCAGAATCCAATGATTACTTCAACTGAGATTAGCCTACAATTGAAAATAAGTTTGAGTACGACTAAACGAAGAATCAAAGAACTTAAAGAAGTTGGTCGCATAGAACGTATTGGTAGCGACAAAACAGGCCATTGGAAAATTATCGAAAACTAACACCAGCACCTGACACACGCCTGTTCACAGGCTGGTGTGCTTCTGGCAGTCTTTGCGCCCGCATTAGCTGCGCTGATCTTCGATTCATTGTTGGGGAGAAATAAACTTTTTCAATGCCAAGTTAAGAATTTTCTATTGGAGCAAAAGCCGATAGTCATTTTACTTTATATACATAAATAAACATCAAAAGTAGATATGAATTCAGTAAGTAATCGTTGGGCTGTCACTTTTACATGCCTTATATTGTTGATCGTACAAAATGTTTTAGTAGATCATATCTCTGCTCAGGAACTTGTAACAATCAGGGGTTTTGTGTTGGATGAGATCACTAAAATTCCTGTTCCTAATGCAACAATCAATTTACCAGAAAACAGGATCACTGTAGCTGAGTTTGATGGAAAGTTCGAATTCAGTTGTTTGCGTGAGGATACTTTTATGATCACAGCAATAGGTTATTGTCCTCGTTTGTTGAGCGTTCATGATTTGCTTGCTGATTCGTCAATGTGTAATGTGTTTATGCAACCAGTTACTTATCAGCTTCGTGCAGTACAGGTAGAAGCAGAAAAAAGGCAAACTAAAGTTTTAAAGGCTTTGAATTTGATAGCTGACTTATCACACCCTATCACTTATTTCAGTAAAGAACAAATAGTCAAGCGCAGATTTGTAAAACTCGAGTCAAACAGTATCTTTTTATCTCAGAATATATACTGGGAAATCAATCGCCGGTTAATTGAAAAAATAAGCAGACTACAAGCTGAGGACTTAGATAAATGCATAATGTATTGCAATACTCATATTGTTTTGTCGCCTAAAGATGATGAGAGAACCATTACAAATAAATTGCTACTTTTAATCTCCGATTATTTTAGAAGTAGTAGAAGCGAAAACTGAAACAGCTCTCGGTTCTCACGAATATAAATTAACGTGAGTGAATAGTAGCGCAGGTTGGCTGACCCCGTTAAGTCGGGGCAGTGCAATTAGCAGATTAAGTGGCAATTAAAAAACAAAGATATTTATAAAAAAGTTAATTACACATGCAACGATTTACTGCTTTTTTACATCTGTTGTATTAGAGGTTATAGTCAAAATCTTACGACAGGTCGCAAAGACAATGATAAACATTGACATTCGAACAAAATATTAAAAAACAAGACAGATGAAAAGTAAACTAACGTTTTTGATTTTCTTAGTCCTGGCAATGACAAGTTGTGAAAAAGAAGAGTTTTCTATTAAAAAGGATACAATTCAAGTGACAATTAAAAACACAGATACCTATAGCTACTCGACAGGAAAAGGCGGTGAAGAAGAAGGTGCTCAAATAAAAAGGCAAGCAAACAATTTTGAGATTAGTGAAATAAGACGAGATCAATCAACAAATTTTGTAGCTGTTTACTATTACAAGCCAAAACCAAACTTCACGGGAAAAGACTATATAGAAATTGAAACTTATCAAGGTTCAGACGGAGCAAGTCCATCAACGTACATTAATACTGTGAAAATTCTAATTAATGTAACCAAATAAGAAAGTATATTATATAAAAGTGGGGTAACATCCTAACTGACAAGTAAAGTCGCCCTGCTCCTCCTCACTATTTCACACGTGAGAATAAGAAGATAAGTTAAGATAATTGAAAGTTGAAGAAACTTGTTACTATCTTCCACCTACTGCATTCTGTATCTTTGCTCAGCTACAATTGCAACATTCATCCATTAAGGGCTTCACTTCAAGTGAAACCCTTAATGAAATTCTTCAACAATTCAACGGTTCAACAATTCAACAATTTCACGTTTCAACGCTTCAACGATAATCTGAATTATTTTCAGTAAATTTGCAGCGAAATAAAAATGCTCTACCCAATGAATTCAGACACTCTAAATCAGCGCCGTACCATACGCAAATACACCGACCAGCCCATTAGTGCCGAAGTAATGAATCGTTTACTTCAAACAGCCACTCAGGCTTCGAACACCGGAAATATGCAGGCCTACAGCGTGGTGGTAACTACCGACAATGAAATAAAGCAACAACTTTCGCCCGCTCATTTCAATCAACCAATGATAACGCAAGCGCCAGCCGTGCTTACCTTTTGTGCCGATTTCAACCGTTTCAGTCAGTGGTGCAAGCAACGCAATGCCGATCCCGGGTACGACAATCTTCAGTCCTTTATGGCTACAGCCATCGATGCAATGATTTTTGCCCAGACTTTTGCTGTGGCTGCCGAGCGCGAAGGCTTAGGTATTTGCTATCTTGGCACCACCACCTACAATGCAGCCGAAATCATTGATGTGCTCGGATTGCCTACACTTGTGGTGCCAATAACAACAATTACAGTAGGCTATCCGGCCGAAAACCCTCCCCTCACCGATCGCCTGCCACTGGAAGCCATCGTTCACAACGAAACTTATTCCGGCTTTACTACCGACGAAATTGACGCATTGTACAGGGAAAAAGAAAACAGCGATGTTTACAAAAACTTCGTTGCCGAGAACAAAAAAGAAACACTGGCGCAGGTCTTTACAGATGTCCGTTACACACGGACAGCCAACGAACTTTTCTCGGAGAAATTCCTGCAGGTGTTGAAACAGCAGGGATTTCTGAAATAAAAGTTTTATGGTAGGCTGGCAGTAATACACCGGCGAACTAATCAGGTCTTAATTTGTTAAATAAGAGAGTGGCTCTTCTTTTTGCAGGCGACTTATTCGTTCAACAAAAAATTGCGATGATGTAGTGATTTGACAATATGCCAATATGCCAATGAGATAATATGCCAATGTAAGAATATTGAAGGATGAACTGATCTGCTCTTCTTTATTCAATATTAATTATTCATTTTTAATTTTTAATTGTCTACGGTCTACAGTCTTTTGACATTAGACTTTTGACATTAAACCCGAAACTCAAAATTATTTATAACATCTAATTCTCATCTGTTTTTTATGGTAAAAGGTTCATTTTATATTTTGCTTTTTTATTTTCTCGGCGAATTGCTGAGTCAGTTGATCCATGGCTTTATTCCCGGTAGTGTATTGGGAATGATCCTGTTGTTTCTTGCATTGTTTTTTAAAATACTAAAGCCGGAGAAAGTACAATCGGTGGCTACTGTAATTACCAAAAATATGGCTGTATTCTTTGTACCGGCCGGCGTGGGCCTTATGGTATATGCCCAAATGCTCGAAAGTTCTTTTGTTGCCATTGTAGCCGCCATTGCCGGAAGTACCGTTCTCACTATCGTTACGGTGGCGCTGATTCAGGAACGACTTGAAAAACGCAGAAAGAAAGGAGGAATTGGTCATGAATGAAATACTTGATTTTATACGACCTTATATAAGCAACGAAGTATTTTTGCTGGCTTTGGTGATGGGTGCATTTTACCTGGGCATTATTGTGTACAAACGCACAAACCTTACCATCCTGCAACCACTGCTCATTGCTATGATTGTTATTATTCCTTTCCTTAAAATCACCGGTATCGACTATCAAACCTTTTACACGCATACCCGCATTCTTAACTTTATGCTTGGCCCGAGTGTAGTGGCTTTAGGTTATGTACTTTACGAGCAACTCGAGCATATCAAAGGCAATGTAATTTCTATTCTGAGTGCCGTTTTTGTTGGGAGCATCGTGGGCATAGTTAGTGTGGTGCTGATCGCTAAAGTTTTAGGAGCCGACCACATCCTTATTGCTTCGCTGGCACCCAAATCGGTCACCACGCCTATCGCCATTAGTCTGGCTGAAAAAACAGGTGGCATTCCGGCGCTGGCAGCCGCTTTTGTTGTTATTTGTGGTATTTTCGGAGGATTGGTGGGTCCGGTCATTCTACGCCGCATCGGTATCAAAAGCAAAATAGCTAAAGGGTTGGCCATGGGTTCAGCCTCGCATGCTTTGGGCACAGCGCGTGCCATGGAAATGGGAGCTATCGAAGGAGCTATCAGCGGCTTGGCCATTGGATTAATGGGCATTATGACTGCTTTATTGATTCCTTTTGCCGAGATGATTTTTTAGTGACCGGGCTTTAGTTATTGTCAGTTTCAATTCACTTTACGGTCATTTCACAAGTTCTTCCAACTCATTGTCCTTTTTATTCATGAAAATATCGTTGTGAAAATGTTCGAGTTTGCGCAACATATAAGCCAGCATAGTTTTTTCAGAATCGTTCAGGTTCCCGGTAACGATTTGTGAAACAACACCCATTTGCGGCAGTATTTTGTAGATTTCGGTGCGGCCTGTCATTGTCATTTTAATGCGCACGCTTCGTTTATCGGCTTCGTCGGCAAACTGTTCGATAAGGCCGAGCTTAATTAACCTGTTTATGATTTCGGTTCCTGAAGTTTTTTCCATCACCTGCTTGGTGATCAATTCCGATTTACTGAGATGATCGTACGTCATCAGCGTCATTAAAAACGAAAATTCATCAGCTGTTTTTATCGGACTATTTTTCAACGCCTTTTTAATATAGCCTTTCGCATACCGAAACAGCAATACAATAAGAATTGAGATATCGGTTGCCGAACCTTTCTGTTCCTGATACTTGTAACCCTCGTAGTTTCCACCCAGTTCACGCGTTTTGACATTCATCGGTTTATACTGACTGTTCAGATAACCCAAAAAGTCGCTCATGTTCAGATTCTCATCTTTATCTTGATTTTCGGTTTCGAACTGATCAAGATAGTCGATCAGCTCAAATAATATATCTTTCGTCTTCATCTCTTATAAAACATTGAATAACAGTGGCAATAAAAAAACTTATAACAAAATCAAATATTTAATCATTGTAAGTTGAACTTTTTTGTACCACATTTGTATTATTAAATACATTTCCGTACAATATTGTTCATTTTAAATTAAAAAAAAATGGAACTCTTTCATGATACATCATTGAAGACATCGGCTATTGTTACAAAGAATTACAGTAATTCTTTTTATCTGTCAACACTTTTACTCGATAAAAGGGTAAAAACTGCCATTCACAGCATTTACGGTTTTGTACGTTTTGCCGACGAAATCGTAGATACATTTCACGGCTACGACAAAGCATATCTGTTACAAAAGTTCGAAACCGATATGCACGAGGCCATTGAAAATAAAATTTCATTGAATCCCATCCTTAATTCGTTTCAATGGGCTGTGAATGAATACGGGATTCCCATGGCCTATATCGATGCATTTATGAACAGCATGAGAATGGATCTGACAAAAAAAGAATACCTTACGAATGCCGAAACTTCAGATTACATATACGGTTCGGCCAACGTGGTGGGTTTGATGTGTCTTAAAGTTTTTTGCAAAGAGAACACAAAGCTTTTCGGCGAACTCGTTCACTCCGCCGAAATGTTGGGATCAGCATTTCAGAAAGTCAATTTTTTACGCGATTTGCAGGCGGATATCGAATTACTCGAACGAAGCTATTTTCCGCAGTTCGATAAAAACAAGTTTGATGAAAACCTGAAACTTCAACTGATTGCTGAAATAGAACAGGAATTCGACATTGCCCTCGAAGGCATAAAACGACTTCCGGGCCGATCGCAACTGGCTGTTTACACTGCCTACAATTACTATCGTAAACTGTTGATAAAAATCAAACACAGCGAAGCATCGGCCATTTTGAAAGAAAGAATCAGAATTTCGAATGTCCGGAAATTATCGATTATGGCTCAGTCGGCCATTGAGTATAAGCTAAATATGATTTGAAAAGAGAAAAGAGAAAAGAAAACAAAGAACAACTAAGCATAATGACTGAAAACAACGTAATACTTGTCGATAAACAAGACAACGCCATAGGAACTATGGAAAAAATGGAAGCCCACGTAAAAGCGGTTTTGCACAGGGCCATCTCGGTATTCATTGTCAATTCGCAAGGAGAATGGCTGCTACAGCAACGCACTTTTGATAAATATCATTCAAAAGGTTTATGGACCAACACTTGTTGCAGTCACCCTTACCCGGGCGAAACTTCGTTGGAGGCAGGCCATCGCCGTTTGATGGAAGAAATGGGCATGAAAGCAGAAGTACGCGAGATTTTTAGTTTTATGTATATTCAGGAGCTCGAAAATGGACTCACCGAGCATGAATTCGATCATGTCTTTGTTGGTGTATCTGATGACTTGCCGCAACCTCACCCCGAAGAAGTGATGGATTACAAATATGTAAGTTTCGATGAATTAAAAGCAGATGTGGCGCTTCATCCTGAAAATTACACTGCATGGTTCAAGCTTATTTTCGAAAGAGTAGGCGAAATAATTGGCTGATAAAGAATGTATTAATGTAATCATTATTGAAATTTAAATGGACCTTATCCTGTCGATAAAAAATCATCCAAAGCGGGTAAAATACTTCCTCGCGCTTTTCTACGCAATAGGAGTTATTGCCATCTATATCCCTTTTACAGCCTCCTTTTTCATATCGCTGACGCCGATCACCCTCCTGATGAGTCTTGGCTTGCTTGCGCTCTATAATGCTGAGAATGACACAAAAACATTGCTCATGTTTCTGTTCGTTTTTATAGCCGGCTACTTTATCGAAGTAATTGGCGTTAACACCGGATTGATTTTCGGTCATTATAAATACGGTGAAACATTGGGCTACAAAGTTTTTGAGACACCGTTGATGATGGGTTTCAACTGGGTGTTGATGATTTATCTTACGGCTTCGCTGAGCGAAAACATAAAAACACCGGCAGTCGTCAAAGTACTTATGGCTTCGGCGCTTATGATTGTTTACGACCTGGTGCTCGAACAATTTGCTCCGGCGCTCGACATGTGGACCTGGCACAACAACAACATCCCGATACAGAATTATTTAGCATGGTTTGGCGTTTCTCTTGTGTTTCACAGCCTACTCAAAGCATTTCGTATCAAAACAATAAACAGCTTATCTGTGATTGTCTACCTGTGCCAGATTTTGTTCTTTCTTGCATTGACATTTAAATTTAAAATCTGATTTTACACGCAAATGAGCATGATAAAAGCCCGTCACCAGCTGTTCGTCTACAGCTTTTTCAAAATGTATACACTGGCGAAAATGAAGACCAACTTCAATTCGGTAAAGCTGAATGGTACGGTTGACGTGGCCGATCATTCGGTATTACTGATTGCGAATCACATCGGTTGGTGGGATGGCTTCTGGGCACTCTACCTGAGCATGAGAATTTTCCAAAAAAAATATCATTTTATGATGCTCGAAAAAGAACTGCGTAAACGTTGGCTGTTCAGCTTGTCGGGAGGATTTTCGATAGCGCAGGGCGCCAAAAGTGTAATTGAGAGCCTGAACTATAGCGCTGAACTATTGAAGGATAAAACCAATTTGGTTTTGATGTTTCCGCAGGGAAAACTTCATTCGATGCACGACGACAATTTCAGATTTCAGAAAGGAGTGGAACGTATTCTCAGCAAAACACAAAACACAAAAGTAGTTTTTCTGGCTTCTATCATTGATTACTTCGAACATCCAAAGCCGGATGTGAACTTTTACATAAAAGAATATAATTCGGAACATCAATCGTTTACAGACATTGAAAGTGCTTACCGTAAATTTTACAAAAACAGTGTAGAACATCAAAAACAAATTATTCTATGATATATATCGCCTGTTTTGTGATCGCTTTTGCTGTGTTGCAACTGTTCATTGCATTTGTAAACATGCTCATCAGGCCCAGTCTGAAAAATCAATCATCAGGCTTTGATGCGTTAATTTCGGTAATGATTCCTGCGCGCAACGAGGAAAACAACATTATCAAGCTGCTGACCGACTTGCAACATCAAACTTATAAAAACATTGAAATACTTGTATTTAATGATCAATCGACCGACAGGACAGCTGAGCTTGTAAACGAAATGGCGCTGTACGACAAACGGATACGACTTATAAACTCTGACGGATTGCCCGAAAACTGGTTGGGAAAAAACTTCGCTTGTCATTCTGCAGCGCAACCTGCAAAGGGAGACTTCTTTCTGTTTCTCGATGCCGATGTAAGACTAAACGAAAACGCTGTAAGCCGTAGCATTGCCTACATGCGTGAAAGCAAAGTAAGTTTAATGTCGGTTTTTCCAAAACAAACAATGCTCAGCTATGGAGAAAAACGGGTGGTGCCGCTGATGAATTACATTTTACTTACTTTACTGCCTTTGTTTTTGGTACGTTTTTCAAAAACGCCATCACTTTCAGCGGCCAACGGTCAGTTTATGCTTTTCGAAGCCGAAGCCTACAAACAAATTAAGCCACATGCAGTATTGAAAGCCGAAAAAGTGGAAGATATCCGCATTGCGCAGTTATTTAAAAAGCTGAAATTCAGAATGGCTTGTCTCACCGGATCGGACGATATCAACTGCCGCATGTATCAAAGTTACGAGGATGCATTGAATGGGTTTTCGAAGAATGTTACAATGTTTTTCGGGAATTCATATGTTTTAGCACTGCTGTTTTGGCTGATAACAACATGGGGATTTATTCCTGTATTAACAGCACTTCCGGCGCTTTGGTTTTGGCTACTTACCCTTATCGTTCTGCTTACACGGGTTTTTGTGTCGGTAGCAAGCCGTCAGCAAATAGTAAGCAACCTGATTTTAATCATTCCGCAGCAGTTGAGTTTAGGAATCATCATCTTCAAATCGCTTCAATATAAAATTCGGGGAAATTACGAATGGAAAGGTCGAAATATTTAACACAACAATACAATCACATACTATAAACAATTTACGCATGAAAACAGTATTAATTGCAGGTGCAGGCTTAGGTGGATTAACCACTGCTTTACGATTGGCCAAAAAAGGCTATAAGGTGGAAATGCTTGAACGAAACCATCAGGCAGGTGGCCGGTTGAATCAAATCAAAAAAGATGGATTCACTTTCGACACAGGGCCAAGCTTTTTCAGTATGTCGTACGAATTCAGACAATTTGCCGAAGAGTGTGGCATTGAAATACCTTTTAAGTTCGTGGAGCTCGACCCTTTGTATACGGTCAATTTCAGTGGCAATCCGAAAACTTACTTCCTTTACAAAGACCTTGATCGACTTGCTGCTCAATTTGCAGAAGAGGAACCTGATTTCAAAGAAAAAATGACGCGTTATCTGAGAAAATCGGGCGCGCTTTTCAACGACACTGTGGACATAGTCATTAAATCCAACTTCGATTCGGTATTGGGTTATCTTATGTCGCTGGCACGCGTTAATCCGGCGCATATCCCGCAGCTTTTCCAGACTTTCTGGCAACATGTGCACAGGCATTTCGACTCGAAAGAAGCTCAGCAAATTGTTTCGTTAATTGCATTTTTCCTGGGTCGCACTCCTTTCGACACATCGGCCATTTATGCATTGCTTTCGCACATCGAATTCGATCACGACGGCTATTACAATGTGGAAGGTGGCATGTATCGTATTGTGGAAGGTTTGGTAAGTGAGCTGAACAAAGCCGGAGTTATAATTCATTACAACACTGAAGTAAACGACTATACAAGCAAAGGCAACAAAATCACTTCGCTTATCGATAGCACAGGCAAACAATGGACAGCCGATGCGATATTGATAAATGCAGATGCCGCCACATTCAGAGGCCGGGTGCTCAAACGCGAAAAATACTCCGAAGAACGGTTGCGTAAAATGAGCTGGACAATGGGTTACCTAACCTTTTACCTTGGAGTGAAAACAAAATTGCCTCAGGTAAATCATCACAATTATTACCTGGGAAACAATTTTGCAGAATATGCAAACAACGTAGAACAACAACCCGATTCGCTCGAAAAGCCCTATTATTATGTAAATGTGGTGTCGAAACACAATCCGCAATGCGCTCCCGAAGGTTGCGAAAGTTTGTTCTTCGTATGTCCCGTACCCAATCTGCTTTATAAGCCCGATTGGAGCGACGGTGATAAAATAGTGGACAGCATTATCGACGACTTTGGTAAACGCATCCAGCAGGACATTCGTCCCGAAATTATTTCGCGTACGGTTTTCACACCCGTAGAATGGGAGAAAAGATTTAACTTGTACATGGGCAGTGGACTGGGACTATCGCACAACCTGATGCAAATCGGCGCTTTCCGCCCTTCGAACAAAGACGAAAAGTTCAACAATCTATTCTATGTAGGCGCCTCCACAGTTCCCGGGGCTGGCCTGCCAATGGCTGTGATCAGTTCCAAACTGGCTTTCGAAAGAATAAATAAATATCTCGAAAAAGAATAGATATATCTCAATAAAAAAACGAGGTTGAATCACTTCAACCTCGTTCCATCCTTCAATTAACGTTCAAATCTTTTTTCACATAAAAGCTTAGTAAAGAAATCACATTTTCTTTTAAAATGCAAATCAGTTTTTTTCTTCAATAAAACACTACTAAAGCTTTTTTCTTCATGCTCCATAAGCCGGAGAACAGGCACAATGTTCCGGAATCAGCTGACTTATTTTGCGTTATAAATTCTATTTTATAATTTTGTCTATATGAGTTTGACCATCTAATGTGTATCTAACAGCATATACACCCGGTTTGAACGTTGACAAATCAACCGAAATCACTTCGGCCGCATTCAAATCATTAAATCAAAGTCTGATCTTATTATTTCAAAAGCTTGGTTTTAAATAATTCATTATTTATCCTTGCTTTAAGAATATAGATACCGTTTCCTAAATCAGATGTATTAATAGTAGAAACTTTCATACCTTCGGAAACTTTGACACCCTGTATGTTGTAAAGCTCATAGCTATCAACTTCCTGACTCAAAATAAATGCATTAGTACCTGAATATACAGACAGTTGATTAATGTCCTGGTTGTCAACTCCTGAAGTAATGGCGTGTAATTTTATATTATCAATAAAATAATTGCCTTTATTTGTATTTACTCCAAGATCAAGCACAAATGAATTTCCTCCGGCCAATGCTTCCAGTTTATAGCTTCTGGTTTCCCATGCATTAGTAACTCCCTGGCTCTGAACATCAATTACTTTTGTCTCATCCACATAGATTTCCATATTTTTCCATAAATTGTCTGTTTCAGCGATGTCGTTCAGATAAATGTCAAACGACAAACTTTCATAATTTGCAAGCACTTTTCCTGCAGGCAAAACAACAGTTTGTTTCAAACATGAATTCCAGTTGCTGGCTACAATCTGAACTACCTTATTATTAGCATCAGTAGGACTTGCTTTCACTGTAGCAGTGGCGTCAGTAGCACCCCAGCGTTTCATAGCTAACACTTCGTCAATTGCATTCGATTCAAAATCATTTACTACTAAAACACTACTTGCAGTAGGTGCAAGCACTAATTCAACATCATCAATCAGATATTCAGTATTTGATTTCGTTAATTTAAGAATCAAATTACCAGCAGGAACCGGTGTTAAAACAGAACTTGAAAATGGAAATTCAATTGTTTTCCAAACACCAATTTCAGCAGCACCCCAAAGACCAGCCCAGCCCAATGTTCCGATTTTTTCGGTATCGCCAGCTGTAGAACTGTTAGGAGAAGAGAAAATTTCTAAAGAAGGATAATTGGTATCAGTACCACCAATGATTAGGTATTTTACACGAATTTTAGAGTAAAGTGTTTCTGCACCTGCCGGAACCGCAATATTGCTGAAAAAGACAGGTAAATAACCTGTATTATTCACATGTAACACTTTGGCGGAAGGATTTCCTGTGAGATAAGTATTGGCTTGAACATCGACTGAACCACCGTCCCACATAGCTGTGGCTCCTCCGGTTGAACCGATCTCGGCATCTTCGAAGGTGATTTTAACTGCTTGTTGTGCACTCACTCCAAGACTTAAACAAAATAAGGCAAAAAAAAGTAAAGATTTTCTCATGATTTAAACAATTAAATAGTTAATAATATTTTGTTTGTATTTCTGTTAAGAAATGTGGTCAAATATAGTTTAATTTTTTAACTGCGGTATTATTCCCACGTAACATAAAGTTGTAAAATAGTTACAAAATAAGACTATTTTTTGTTATAAAATTTATATTTAGTAACATCCTCCTGTAAACCAATGAACATGTGCTGAATATGATGATCTGGCAAAAAAAAACTATAAGGATAAAAATCCTTGTAGTTTTTTCTTATTTGCACAATGCCTGTATCGGCAAAATGTTAGATCTGAACAACTAAATATTTAGATACGCTCCAGAATTTCGATGGATTTGTAATTTCGATAGTTATTGTCTTATCGTCATTTTTTATCAGATTATAACTACTCTGAGGATGCGACGACATAATTTTAATACGCTCGCTATTGGTTGGGATTGTCGAAACGCTTCTTAGATCAGCCTGAGTAAAAGCCGAATTATCAAATTCATTTGTCAACGATTTTTTGGTTTGGAAAAGTCCGCTTGTCGAAATCACCTTTGCTGCTTTCAGTTCTTTCGAAGTGGCAACAACATACCATACAGTATTAATATTTGTTTCCTGCATTTTCAGTGTATTCTTTTGTTGTTCCAGTACACTTTGCTGTTCCGCAATATTTCTGCTCTGATCACTTACTGTTGTCGAAAGCTCATTGATAGTGATGTTTTTCTGATTCAGCTCACTTTGCAGGGTTTGAATCTGAGCATCTTTTTCATCCATTTGAGCCTGAAGGCGTTTAATTGTAGCAGAGAGCACATTGTTCGCTTTTCCGTTTTTGGCAGCCAACTGGCGTAGTTCAGCAATTTTTGCTTTGTTTTTCTCAATGCCTTCTTTTATAGCAGTCATTTGAGCTGCAATCACTGCTCTTTTGTTTATTTTAGCACCTTCAACACCTTTGAGATTCACCTTCATTTCACTTTCCTGCTGATTTATTTCAGCGAATCCCTGCTCAATATCATTCAATATATCAAGCGTTTGATTATAGCTTGAATCTAAAGCCATATTTACTTGTGCCAGCGAGTCACGTTCAGCTATAGCAGCTTTGTATTTTCCTGAATTTTCAACACACGACGAAGTAACCAACACGAGTGCTGTAATGATTGTAAAAAATTTAATTGTTTTCATTTTTTTTTGAATTTAGTGGTTTTTGCTGCTGAATACAAACAATAGTCATGCCATAATTTATAAATTACAAATGTACTATCGAAAAAACTGCTTTTTAAACAAATAAAACAGCAATAAGGAACTATGAATAAAAACCATTAACAGCATAGGATCAATAACTGCTCCGATGCTGTATAGTTAGAATCAACTTATTATCAAAACAAAAAAATGATTGCAAAAAGTTTTAATTACAAGGTCACACCAGTTTTGAATATTGCTATCTCACGATAGTTTTTCTTTTCGTTGTTGACCAACTCGCCACTGGCTACGCTGATAATATAATCGATAAAACGCTCTTTCACCTGTTCGATAGATTCGTTTTCAACAATAGTTCCTGCGTTGAAATCGATCCACGAACCTTTGCGGTTATAAAGTGCTGTGTTTGTCGAAATTTTCATAGTAGGTACAAAACTACCGAATGGAGTACCACGTCCTGTGGTAAACAACACTATATGACAGCCACTTGCACCCAATGCCGTAGATGCAACAAGGTCGTTGCCCGGTGCGCTAAGCAGGTTCAGGCCTTTGGTTTTGATACGTTCGCCATAAAGCAACACGTCCTGCACCAACGCTTTTCCACATTTCTGTGTGCAACCCAACGATTTTTCTTCCAATGTGGAAATACCACCCGCTTTGTTGCCCGGCGATGGATTTTCGTATACAGGCTGATTGTTGCGCATAAAGTAATCCTTAAAGTCGTTGATAAGGAAAACCGTTTTATCGAACATATTGCGGTTCACGCAACGGTTCATCAAAATAGTTTCGGCACCAAACATTTCGGGCACTTCGGTCAGCACTGTGCTACCGCCCTGAGCAATCAGAAAATCGGAGAATACGCCCAACAACGGATTAGCTGTAATACCTGAGAAACCGTCGGAACCTCCACATTTCAATCCTATTTTAAGCTCGGAAAGCGACACATCTTCACGCACATCTTTCGACACCACTTCGTAAATCTCACGCAACATTGTCATTCCATCCTCATATTCATCGTCCACCTTTTGAGTTTCCATGAATTTGATACGGCTTTCGTCGATATCGCCCAGCATTTCGCGAAAAGCTTTCACCTGATTGTTTTCGCAACCAAGTCCCACGACAAGCACACCGCCTGCATTGGGATGAAGCACCATATCGCGCAATATCTTGCGGGTATTTTCGTGATCGTCGCCCAGCTGCGAACAACCATAGTTGTGCGGATAAGCAACAATCGCATCAACGCCTTTCAGCTGCGTTTCGGCGCGCATCTTTTCGGCCAGCGAATTGATAGTTCCGTTTACACAACCTACAGTAGGAATCAACCAGATTTCGTTCCTCACTCCTACTTCACCATTGGCACGTTTGTAGCCTTTGAAAGTCAGGTTACGGTTTTCGATGTCCAGACTTACATCCTGAGGATTGTATTCGTAGTCGAGCAGTCCTTCGAGGTTGGTCTTGATAGTGGTTTCATTCACCCAATCGCCTTGCTGAATAGCTACCCGTGCATGACCGATAGCATAACCGTATTTTACAATATTTTCATTCTCAGCTACATCAGCCAAAGCAAATTTGTGTCCCATCGGAATTTCAGCATTGATTTTTATTTCAACACCTTCTACATTCACAGTTTCGCCCGCTTGCAAAAGTTCAAGAGCAACAGCCACATTATCGGCAGGATTTATTTTAAGATATTTCATCTGTATATTTACTATTTTTTCATTTACTATTTACCATTTCACACCAATGATAACTCAATTTTTACATTGGCAAATTGTGATTCGTGATTAGCGATTAGTGACATATTACCACATTGGCTCACTGGCATATTATTCAAAATGCGGCAAGTCAAAATCCATATTCACAGACAAGTTGTATCTTTTCGACACAATTGTTCTTACTGCTTCTTTCATTCCAAATTCATCAATCAATCTCAGATAAAATGTAAGCTTGCTTGTAAGTCCGGGAATCAGATTCAGGTTTTCGCCCCAGATAAATTCGGCTGCTAACACTCCTTTAGCCACTGTATCAATGTCATTCAGGCTCCAAAGAATCTTCAACAAATCCACAATCGCTTTATCGTCGTTGGGTACAATTTCCACGTCGCCGCGTTTACCACCCTTGTAGTAAGTAATTATAGCCGCCAAACCAAGCACAAGTCCTACAGGAAGTTCACCTTTTCTTTCGAGGTATTTTTTCAGTCCCGGCAAATCGCGTGTTTTATATTTCGGAAATGAATTCAGCATAATGCTTGTAAGGAAATGGTGTACAAATGGATTATTGAAACGCTCCAACACATCATCAGCAAATTTCTGCAATTCTTTTTTAGGTAAATCAAGTGTTGCTATCAACTCTTTATACATCACCATGTATACGAATTTTGAAATTACATCATCTCTCAAGCATTCTTTTACAATGTTGAGTCCCGACAAATATCCAACGGGCGCCAACACAGTATGAGGACCGTTTAATAATGTCACTTTACGTTCGTGGTAGGGTTTTTCGTCCGGAACAAAGAGCACGTTCAGCCCGGCTTTATCAGCAGGAAACTCTAAAGCAACACTTTTAGGAGCCTCTATGACAAACAAATGGAAAATTTCGGCCTGCACCACTAATTTATCTTCCAGTTGTATCTTTTCAAGGATCTCGTTGATGCTTCCGTGTGGATAACCTGGCACAATACGATCGACAAGGGTAGAGTAAACGCCACAAGCCGTGTCGAACCAGTTTTTGAATTCGGCCCCTAATTGCCACAATTCAATGTATTGATGTATTGTTTTCTTTAATTCTGTTCCGTTATGGAAAATCAATTCGCAAGGAAAAATAAGCAAACCTTTGTCGGCAGCTCCGTTGAATGTTTTAAAACGGTGGTAAAGCAACTGAGTGAGTTTACCCGGATAGGAACTCGCAGGTGCATCATTCAGCTTACAACTATCGTCGAAAGCAATACCCGCTTCGGTAGTGTTGGAGAACACAAAACGCATTTCGGGTTGTTCGGCCAGCTGAAGATAGGCTTCAAAATTGTTGTAAGGATTAAGCGAACGGCTGATGACATCTATCAACTCAATGCTGTTCACTGTATTTCCCTTGTCAAGCCCCTGCAGATTGACGTGATACAAACCATCCTGTTCGTTCAGCATATCAATCATGCCATTCGGAAGTGGTTGAACGACAACAACACTCGAATTGAAATCGGCTTTTTTGTTCATATTGAACACAATCCAGTCGACAAATGCCCTTAAAAAATTACCTTCGCCAAACTGAATGATACGCTCGGGATAAGTAGATGTAATTTTTGCAGTTTTTCTGCTTAATCTTTCCATAAAAATAAATTTAAAAAAATATGAATTTAAAGTGAGTAATTCAATAAAAAATAAACCACCGAACACATCAGAACAAGGTGAAGCACATATTTTTCAACATAACGATGAATGCCGGAGTGATTTTTTGTTTTGGAAATAACATGATTATCCACCGGGTCAGACTCACAACAGAAGCCGACGGGAGACAAGTGTAGTTTTTCTTTTATTAGATACTGAGGTTAACAATCGGCGCCCCGTGTTCGCACACGGAAAAACAACGGCGCAAAAGTACAATAAATTTTTAATAAAACAATCATTTAAAATCAGGAGCCAAAAAAAAACATTCAATAACAAACGATTTTTGTGCAGAAGACCTGATGATCAGTGAGAATAACCCGGATTTATGACTTTGCGGCAGACAGGCATGCTCCTATTCAGTGAAAGCAATCATTATTTTGAGTATCATTCGATCTGCTTCACACCAGGGCTGAAACAGATCCTGTCATTTTTGAACTTAATATGGCGCTAAAACGTTTTAATATAAAACTTAAAAATAATATATAATGAAAGCAAATATCGGTTCATCAGACAAATTAATTCGTTTAGGAGTAGCCATTGTGCTGATTGTGTTGTTTTACCTCGAAATAATTACCGGCACAATGGGAATTATTGCTTTATTAATAGCACTTTTACTTACTATAACAAGTCTTATCAACTTCTGTCCACTCTATTCAATTTTCAAAATTAATACGGCTAAAAAGAAGGAAAGCTGATTTTGTACTGCAAATAAGTATTAATATTGTTGGTACTTTCAAGCACGTAGTTTCTATCATCAGCTGTTTTTTGTTCTCATTTAAACACATTTAGGAATGCCTGAACTTAATACCTCCATAAAGTAATTTTGAAAGGTAATAATGTCAGCTTGTTTGACCTATAAAAGAAGCCATAAATCAATGATTTATGGCTTCTTTTAAATGATACCATTTTCAAATCAATTGATCACTCGCTCAATTCCTTCATAAGAAACCTTACAGTGCGTCGGGTATGTTGCGAGAGCATAATGCTTCGTCCTTCAGTCGTTTTTCGTACTATTTCATCATTTTTTACT
>JAYFRI010000297.1:0-3543 GCA_034926015.1 Paludibacter sp.
ATAAAATGAAAAGCCGTTTTGTGAGCTATCCCGTGAAAAAGGTGGAAATAAGAACAGTGTACGCACCGGACGAAATTTTCGTTTCCGGCGACGGACAGCTCCTGAACCAATGTTTTGCTAACCTGATTGACAATGCCATTAAGTACTCCGGTGAGGAAGTATTAATAGAAGTAACTATCTCCAAAACCGGAAACCTGACCATTGTATCTATAAAAGACAATGGATATGGAATACCTGAAGATCAATTACCCGTAATTTTCGAAAAATACAGCCGGGCACATACCGAACACACAAAAATTAATGGATTCGGCATTGGGCTCAACTACGTGAAAACAATCGTTGAGCAACACAAAGGGAAGGTAGAAGTAAAGAGCCAACCCGGGCAGGGAAGCGAATTCAGTGTAATGTTACCGGGATAAGAATTAATACCAACGAAGCAGAATTTTCATAAAGGAAGGAAAAAGACATAACGTGGACATAACAAACAAATTACGCGAACGAAGAAAGTAATTAATATGAAAAAAATTCTCATCATTGAAGACGATCTCGACTTAGGCACTACCCTCGCGGGAGCATTGGAAATGCAGGATTACGAGGTGCACTACCAAACCAATGGCACAAAAGTAACCGATGAATTACAAAGGTTTCAACCGGATATTATTTTACTTGATGTGGTATTGAATGACAGATTAGATGGGTTTGAAATCGCCCAATGCATCAGAAAAGAATACAACACACCTATTATCTTCACTACTTCGCGTGACGGGAATGAAGATTTTAAAGCAGGTTTCCAGATAGGGAATAGCGACTATGTGCGAAAACCTTATCGAATCATGGAAGTGTTGTTGCGTATCGACAGTTTATTGTCGAAGCAGGTAAGTGAAATTAAACCTGACATAACATTTCAGATCGGCAATTATAGCTTTTTAGCAAAGGAACAAACATTGATGTTTGAATGTGAGAAAATTCATTTAAACAACTATGAGACGGCTGTACTTACCCTGTTGTGCAAACACAGGAATGCTTACATCACACGCGAAGAGTTGATAAAACAGGTTTGGGGCGAAACGCAAACCGGGCTAAAAGCAGCATCGCTCAACAATATCCTATCCCGCCTTAAAAAGCATCTCGACAAAGACAAACAGCTACAGATAGCCAGCGTTATAAAATTAGGAGTAAAGCTTGAAGTAAAAGAATAAAGGCAGCGTGGGCAAGTAAATCGTATTCATTATCAATATTTTCATTCTACCCGTTTCATCTTTTCAATTTAAAGAAAACAGACCTCTATCTCTAAGCCTTTATCTGCGCTGACCGTTGCTTCCCGGCTACCTGCGCCAACTTTCCGAAAGGCTGGGCTACATTACCCGGTTTCAGTAAAAAATAAATCATTTTTTGTTCTTTTCTAATTGAGAAAACAACATATAAGTAAATATCCCAAAGACAATTGAGAAAACTAAGTACCTTGGAATATTATCATAGATTTTGGTCCAGGTTAATGTGGTTTTCACATAAAGATTCGCAACATGTGTATATCCAACAGTCTTATTGATAATTATTAAAGAAGTAAAAAGAATTACTGACCCAAAAGCAGGCATTACATATTTTTTGTTTTTTTTCATTAATTATTTAGAATTTGGTGTATTAGGTCTTAGGCGATTCCTTTTTCTTTTGTCAATTACTTTTTATCTTATGTTAACTGCTTTACATCCTATGTCAGTTAACATACAATATTTGTTAATTGCTTTATGTCCTATGTCAGTTGACATAGAACATTTGTTAGTTAACATAGCACTTTTGTCAATTGCTATTTATCTTATGTCAATTGCTTTATATCCTATGTCAGTTGACATAGAACATTTGTTAGTTAACATAGCGCTTTTGTCAATTGCTATTTATCTTATGTCAACTGCTTTACATCCTATGTCAACTGACATCAAACATTTGTCAACTGCTTTATATCCTATGTCAGTTGACATCAAACATTTGTCAACTGACATCCAATTTTTGTGAACTGCGGAGGCCGGGTTTTTTAAAACTTTCAGCATATATCTTCAAACTTTCAGACGATATAATCCTGTACGGGGCATATATCCTCTTTCTTTCCGGATGTTTTTTTTGATTGCTGTGGGTCGCATTGCCGAAAAACCGTCTTAAATGATTGATATCCGGATTGAAAAAGAGTACCTTCAGTTATTCTACGATTATTTCCGGTTCCTGTTTTTCCACTTTTTTGTTCAGCACTTTAAAGTCCCATTTGTAATGGTATTTTAAAATGGCAATAAACACGATGCTCATAAAGAGCAGAGCTAGCGTTTCTTTGTTGGGATCGATATTTTGCTGGCTAAACACCGCCTGGGTCTGGAGTACGGATGCTTTGTTTGTAATCATAAGCGATGCAAAAATATTGTTGGCAGCATGCACTCCCATGCTCACTTCAATGCCATCGTCGAGCACGGTGATAAGTCCGAATACCAATCCAAACATAATATACTGAGGCATGGCCATCCAAAACCCGTATTCTTTTATTTCGGGATTGGCATAGTGTGATAGGCCAAACAAAATGGCAGGTATTATCACTACCAACCAGCGATTTTTGGTCCATGCTCCAATGGCCTGACCGAGATAGCCTCTGTAGAGCAATTCTTCGAAGGTTGTCTGTAGCGGAATAAGTAGCAACGAAATAAGCAACAAGGGTAGAAATGCTGCTACATCGAACTGAAGCACATAGTTGGCCGGACTGATGGCATAATCGAGAATGAAATAGAGGGCAGCAATGACAAGCCAAATGGCAAATCCGGTGAAAGCTCTTTTCCAGCGAATGCTTTTTGTGCCGTTCACTACTTCGGCAAAAGTTCTTTTGTGCAAGGGCCGTAGCAATAAAATGGCCGTTATCAATCCTGTAACAAAGGGTAGCATCATAAGCGCCAATCCTAAATTAAGCGAAATGCCATAGGCCGTAAAATCCAGTGCATTGGCCGGATTCGGGGCAATAGCGCCATTGTTTTGAATTGTTTTGACGGCTATCAGTATCATAAGTGGAATTGATCCGATCATACTTCCGCCCAACAAAGACGCAACAAAATTACAGAGGTATTTCCAGAAATTGTTTTGCCCGTCGAGGGCGCGTTCAAGGTGTTTCATTTTTTTGCTATCGTTTTTTTTGAATAAATGTTTAAATTCTGGACTTGAGCTCTTAATTGTTGGATTCAACCTTTGGCACCCTATTGTATCCATCTTTAAAGGCCTGCACAGAGCCCTCACAGTCGAGTAACATGCCGATGAGTACCATTGTCAGCAGGCCGAGAACGAAAAATACGATGTCGCGTTTGGTGATTTTTTTCATTTGTACATTTTGTTTTGTTATTCAATGATGATATCATATCTGTCCAGCAATCCGGCGATACCTTCGCGGGAAAAACGGGCTTTCTTTATTTTGTTGTTTTCGGGATGAATGGAATAGTGGACCGACGTGCGGAAATCGGTTTTCACAAGTGTTGTGAAATCGAATACGGCGCCGCGTAAATCACATTCCGCTAAGACGGC
>JAYFRI010000365.1:0-9850 GCA_034926015.1 Paludibacter sp.
AATTAGAAGAAAATGGCACATAAGAAAGGAGTTGGTAGCTCAAAGAACGGTCGTGAATCGGAAAGTAAGCGACTTGGTGTTAAGATTTATGGTGGTCAATTTGCAAAAGCAGGTAACATCATCGTTCGTCAACGCGGCACAGTTCACCATGTAGGTGAAAACATAGGTATTGGTAAAGACCATACTTTATTCGCATTGGTTAGCGGAATAGTAGAATTCAGAAAGAAAAAAGATAACAGATCTTACGTTTCTATCAAACCGATCGAAGCTAACTAAGTTTAGTAAGATTTAAACGCACAAAAATCTCCTGTCGTTTTACCGTAGTGTAAAATTGCGGGAGATTTTTTTATTAGAACAAAGATAAAAGAACAAAGACATTTGTAGGTTTATTAGAAATAGTAGATTGTAAATGAACAAATAGTAAATAAACATTATGTTGACACTCAAATATATCACCGAGAATACCCAGGACGTAATCACCCGGTTGGCAAAGAAAAATTTCGATGGAGCAGCTATCATTGCTCAGGTTGTTGAACTTGATGGCTTGCGCAAAGCCACTCAAACGCAGCTCGACAATCAGTCGGCCGAGATGAACAATCTGTCGAAAGAAATCGGTTTGCTCTTCAAACAAGGCAAACAAGCCGAAGCTGCCGCAGCCAAAGAAAAAACTACTGAGCTGAAAGATAGTATCAAAATCCTTGACGACAAATTATCGGAAATTGAGCAGTCACTCAACAACCTATTAGTACAAATCCCTAATCTGCCGCACGAAAGTGTTCCTGCCGGAAAACATGCCGAGGACAATCTGATTGAACGAACAGGCGGAGCGTTGCCAAATCTTCCTGAAGACGCTATTCCACATTGGGATTTAGCAAAAAAATACGATCTGATTGACTTTGAATTAGGCGTAAAAATTTCGGGCGCAGGTTTCCCTGTTTACAAAGGAAAAGGTGCTCGTCTGCAACGTGCTTTGATCAATTTCTTTTTAGATAATGCCCGCGAAGCCGGCTATCTCGAAGTGCAACCTCCTTATGTTGTAAATGCAGCTTCCGGTTACGGAACAGGACAGTTACCCGACAAAGAAGGACAAATGTACCACTGTACTGTTGACGATTTATATCTGATCCCTACAGCCGAAGTACCTGTCACCAACATTTACCGTGATGTTATTTTAGAAGAAAAAGAATTGCCCATCAAAAACACAGCTTATTCTGCTTGCTTCCGCCGCGAAGCAGGTTCATACGGTAAAGATGTGCGCGGATTGAATCGTTTGCATCAGTTCGACAAAGTGGAAATCGTGCAAATTCAACATCCTGAAAAATCGTACGAAACGCTTACCGAAATGGTTAACTACGTTCAAACACTTGTTGATAAACTAGAACTCCCCTGGCGAATTCTCCGTTTGTGCGGTGGCGACATGAGCTTCACATCGGCTCTGACCTTCGACTTTGAAGTGTACTCCGCTGCTCAGGAACGCTGGCTCGAAGTAAGTTCGGTTTCGAACTTCGAAAGCTATCAGGCTAACCGCTTAAAGTGTCGATTCAAAGGTGCCGATAAAAAAACACAATTAGCTCATACCCTGAATGGTAGCGCCATGGCACTTCCACGCATTGTAGCGGCATTGCTCGAAAACAACCAAACACCTGAAGGCATTCGCATCCCCAAAGCACTGATTCCTTACACTGGTTTTGAGATTATCGATTAATAGCAAACCGTTAAGCTAACAACATCATTTATCGGCCAACATTCAACTATAATCGTTGATTTGTTGGCCGATTTTTTATTTTATAATTATATTTGCAGAAAATACATATATGAAAATTACCCTCATACAAGATACTATCCATTGGGCGAATAAGACCGCTAATCTGCAAAAAACAGAAAAACAACTGGCCGAACTTGCCGGAAAAACAAATCTGGTCGTTCTCCCCGAAATGTTCACTACAGGCTTTTGCACCGACCAATTGAAATTGGCTGAAACCATGGAAGGTAAAACAGTTCGCACCCTGCAAAAGTGGGCACAAACCTATAATCTGGCCATTACCGGAAGTTTTATCGCTAACGAAAATGATAAAGTATTCAACCGTGGCTTTTTCGTTTTCCCCGATGGTAAAATTGAAACCGCCGACAAGCGACACTTATTTTCGATAGGCGGCGAGGATCTGCATTTCAGCGCCGGTTCCAAAAAGCTCATTATCAATTACTGTGGATTCAACATCAGACTATTGGTTTGTTACGATGTACGCTTTCCGGTTTGGGCGCGCAACGTGAATAATGAGTATGATCTGTTGATTTATGTGGCCAATTTCCCAAAAAGCCGCATCTACAACTGGGATATTTTATTGCAGGCAAGAGCCATTGAAAATCAGGCTTATGTTTGTGGCGTAAATTGCGTGGGTACGGATGGTTTGGGCATTGATTACAACGGGCATTCAACTTTACTCGATTTTAAAGCAACGCCTCTGCTCTCTTTTCCCGAAAACGAATCATCGATTCAAACCTACGAGCTAAATCCTGAACCATTATTAAAATTCAGAGAAAAATCTGCATTTTGGAAAGATGCTGATAAATTCGAAATTATCTGAAATAATTCATACTTTTGCCGTTACAAACTTCAAAATCAATCCACCATGAAAAAACGTATCCTTCGCATTGTTGGCATCATTTTCCTTTTGGCACTTGCCGGCGGCATTTACTACATTCATCTACTAACTCCCGTCATTACCGGCTATGCTGCTAAAAATCTGGCTTCGGGAGTTTTTGTAGGCAACCGTACGCAGGAAAGCATTGAAAGCACCGATTTGAATTTTTCGTTTATCAAATTCACAAACAATACCATTGATTTTGAAAAGAAAGAAGTCACCAGTTGTTTCCTTTGGGCAAGTTCAAAAGCCATTTATATCGAAGGTTTTGGCTGTACTTTGGTGCGTGGCAGCGAGGCTGAAATCCGCAATCGCCCTTACAAAATCGTTCCACTGCCTGCCATCAATCCTGACACGGTGCCATGGCCTGCCGGCGACAAACTAGCCGATACAATCCCGGCTGAGATTGATCAGTTAATGTTAAACAAAGCCATTGTAGAGGCATTCAATGACCGTGAAGGCAACAAAGGAACCTTTGCCGTAGCCATTGCTTATAAAAATCAACTGATTGCTGAGAAATACAAAGATGGTCTTTCTGAAAAAAACCGTTTTCTGAGTTGGTCGATGGCCAAAAGTTTCACCCACGCGCTCGTCGGTATTATGGTAAAAAAAGGACTAATGGATGTGAAACAACCCGCCGATATTCCAGTATGGAAAAATGACAAACGCGGAGCCATCACCATCCAAAACCTGACGCACATGAACAGCGGACTGGAGTGGAACGAAAACTATGGAAATTTATCGGATGTAACTATAATGTTACATAAATCGGTGGATATGGCCGATTTCACATACAACAAACCACTTGTAGCCCGTCCCGATTCGGTTTGGGTGTATAATTCAGGAGCTACGAATATTGTCAGTTATCTGATTCGAAAAAAAATCAATAATGATGCTGAATACTTTGCCTTCCCCCGCCGTGAGTTATTTAACCCGACAGGTATGCGAAGCGCTGTTTTTGAAACTGATGCCTCGGGTACATTTGCCGGTTCATCCTATGTATACGCATCCATGCGCGATTATGTGCGCTTTGGATTATTATATCTCAACAAGGGAAACTGGTTGGGACAACAAATTCTTCCTGAAGGCTGGACCGATAATGCCATAGAACCAGCCAATGGTTCGAAAGGTCAATACGGTTCATTTTTCTGGCTGAACCTATCAAACGATTATCCTGACGTACCAAAAGATCTATACATGTGTCGCGGCCACGATGGACAATACATTTATATTGTTCCATCGCTCGAATTAGTGGTGGCTCGCACCGGATTTTCGAAAAAAGATGATTTTGATTTTCCTAAGTTTCTGGCGTCGATAGTTGCTTGTATAAAGAAATAGAAGATAAATAATAACTTTTCCAAAGTTTAGAACTTTGGAAAAGTTTCATTTTTCTATTGCTTCTCTGTCAAATACTTCCAATAACGTTTTGGTAAGTGCTGCCGCTGAAGTTTTGGATTGATGCGCTCTTTTATGGTGAGTGATTTGAAATAAGCTTTCCAGAGTTTTTGAAACAGTTGCTCATCTTCGGCCATCAGTTGCTCGTTCAATTTTCCTTCAGGGAAAAGTTCGGTAGTATCGAGTGTCATTTCAGTAACGGTTTTCAGGTCGTAAAAGAAACCGTAATCGCGCCTGGTATCGTAAATGATCCATTTCTGATCGGCAAAACGATCTTTGAAATGCGAAATAGTGAGTGGCAAGCAATTATGATCGGGCGAAATGGGTGCAAAGAAAATATCATCTGCAGCTTTCTGAAAACGTACCAATTCTATCATTCTGTGTTTTTCGGTACTTACTTTCTTAGCCGTTTTGTGAACCTGTATCACATCCTGATCGGCAAAATTTGTAGAAATATCCACCTTGCTATCAAACGTTTTCCTGATATATCTGAAAAGCAACTCATCGCTTCCGGGTAATTCGGATAACCATACATAGGTCAGCATATTCAGTACATTTCGTTCCGTCTTTTTCTCCAACCCTTTCCATACGCGCGCCGATTTATCTTCCTGCGTCAAAACCGTATAAGTTTCAGTCACAAACAAAGGCTCAATATCGTCCAACCCCAATAACTTTTCAGGAAAAGTATTGCGGTTATAAGCATCGAAAACAGCCGTAAGCAGCCCTTCGAAAGTTTTATCGTAACGAAAAAGAATCATGAATCTGTAAATGAAAAATTAAAATAGCAGTTGAGCAAGTCATCCGTATCAAAGCCGTAAAAGTATAAAAAATTCAACTGAATACAAATAAATCGGATAACAGATGAAAACTTAAAAACGGTGAAATATGTTTTTGAGAATTAAATGAGTATCTTTGCAACATATTAATATATTTTCAATGAGATTTGACGAACTTCCTCTTTGCGATGCCGTGTTGGACGGCTTGCAAGCCATGAATTTTAAAGAAGCCACTCCGGTACAAGCCGAAACAATTCCGGTAATTTTACAAAAACGCGATGTGATTGCCTGCGCCCAAACCGGTACAGGGAAAACGGCTGCTTTCATTTTACCCCTTTTACACAATTTACAGGCCGAGCCTCACGCCGAGGACAAAGTAAATGCCATTATTATGGCGCCTACCCGCGAATTGGCGCAACAAATCGACCAGCAAATGGAAGGCTTCTCTTACTTTACGTCATTCTCATCGGTAGCAGTGTATGGCGGCAATGACTCGCAGGCCTGGGATGTGCAGCGACGCGGCTTACAAAAAGGAGCCGATGTGGTGATTGCCACTCCGGGACGCTTACTTTCGCATATCAATTTATACGATATCGATTTTTCGCATGTAAAATACTTTATTCTCGACGAAGCCGACCGTATGCTCGATATGGGTTTTTTCGACGATATTATGCAGGTGGTGAACCGACTGCCGAAAGACCGGCAAACTATTATGTTTTCGGCTACTATGCCACCAAAAATCAGACTATTAGCCAAAACAATCCTGCACGATCCTGTTGAGGTAAAAATTGCCATTTCACGTCCGCCCGAAAGCATTATGCAAACTGCATATATTTGTTACGAAGCACAAAAACAAGCCATTATCCGTCACCTTTTCGTAGGTCAGGAAGCCAATAAAGTCATTATTTTTTCTGGATCAAAACTGAAAGTAAAAGAGCTTTTCAAGACTTTCCGACAAATGGGGCTTTCTGTGGGCGAAATGCACTCCGATCTTGATCAGGTGCAGCGCGACCATATTATGCACGAATTTAAAAATAACCGCGTCAATATATTAGTAGCTACCGACATTGTTTCGCGCGGCATCGATATCGACGATATTTCGCTTGTTATCAACTACGATGTTCCACACGATGCTGAAGATTATGTGCACCGCATAGGCCGTACGGCTCGTGCCAGCGCCAAAGGAATGTCGATCACTTTTGTTTCGGAAGAAGAGCAATATAAGTTCAAACAAATTGAATCTTTTCTTGAAAAAGACATTTATAAAATTCCATTGCCTGCTGAAATTGGCGAAGCACCACTTTACGAACCTGATAAACACAGGTTTGGACATAAAAAGTTCGCATCCGGAAAAGGAAAATTCATTAGAAACAAACAAAGAAAATAAATTCTCTGCAAGAGTCGCCTTCAATTGAGCGGCTCTTTTTTTTGTCTACCCACCTGATCATTCATTTCATCAATCTTACATTTTAAAAAGTTCGTTGAAAAAATTCATTCTCAGCTAAGTGGCGTTTTTCATGACACACTAATAAACTTCAATATGTAAGCTGAATAAAACAAAATCCGCAGCCATCAAATTCTTTCATACCAGAGTCACACATTCGTCACGCCACTGAAAAAAACTTATAGTTAGTTTGCAGTAAATAAAAAGCAAGAGACATGTCAAAAAAAATCGTCTTAATATTTTTACTTATGCTGGAAACAATACTTTACGCTACAGGCCAAACGCATCAAACAATAAATAAGCCAATTGAAAGTTCTAAAACATTTAAAATGCTCAGTTGGAATATTTATATGCTCCCCTATTTTAGCTTATTCAACAACAATGGAAACCGTGCCCGAAACATCGCCGACCGATTGATCGATTCAGATTATAAAATTATAGTTTTCCAGGAAGCTTTTAGCAGTAAATGCAGAAATATTCTGGCAAAACGCCTCAAAAAGAATTATCCGTTTCAATATGGTCCGGCCAATAAATGCCATTTACCCTTTCGTACCAACAGCGGACTGTGGGTAGTCAGCAAAATTCCGCTCACAAAAATCGATGAGATAAAATTCAGCATCAGTAAAGGCTTTGACATGGTAGCCCGCAAAGGCGCAGTGCTTTTCAAGGGAGAATTTGAAGGAGCTAAATTTCAATTGCTTACAACTCACCTTCAGGCCGATGGTGATCATAAGATTCGGGAAGAACAATGTAAAGAAATCAATGAACACTTGATAGTTCAATACTCAGACCCCAATATCCCTCAATTCATTTGTGGCGATTTTAATATTGACAGAAACGACCCTGTGAATTATGAATTAATGCTCCATACGCTTGGCGCTCACAATGGCGAAATCAGCGGCGATGTGAAATTTACCTACGACGAAATTGACAATACCCTGGTTCGGAAGGCTTCGGGCGAAAAAAAACTGATCGATTATATACTTGTGCGAAATCAGCAATGGATTGGTACTATAGAACGAAAAGTCCAGACTTTTTATGAAAAAATCGGACAAACACCTGCAAATCTTTCGGATCATTATGCAATGGAAGCGAATGTGTATTTTACTGAACCCGGGTTGGAAAACGAACTTATGTATTCGCTGAACGATTAGTTGGGATTTTGTTTTTCTGATTAATGAACAGGATTTCAAAAATCTTATGTTTTCACAGTAGTATGAAAGCATTCTTCACAACAGTATGAAGACGCACTTCACAGTGGTGTGAAGGCACACTTCACAACGAAGATATTTCTACTGCTTACATTTTTCTATGCAACAATAACAGGCAAATCGGAAATGAGAGATTATTTTCATGATAATATAAAGATTAACGGACTATTAAATTCAACTGTATAAAAAGCTGCAATCGATTCGGTTATATATTGTAATCTGTGTAAATCGGCTCATTACTTTATATTATTAAACTTTGTGTAACTTTGTGCGGCAAACGGCTACACAACGAAAAATGACAGAACACTTTCCACATACCTTACTCAACAGAATACAATTACAGCAGAAAATCAATCACTTATCTGCGTCAGGCATTCCTTTTCTTTTTATCATCAACTACAAAGCCACCGAAGGATATATAATTCCTGAAAGTGAACTAAATACAAATTATATTCGTTTTCAGATTGGAGAAAAACAAAACACATCCATTGTCAACAACAAAGTAAAACAACAGCTTAGCTGGCATACTTTTCCCATTTCACTAAAAGAATATAAGCAGAAATTTGAGTATGTGCAGGGGCAAATTCAACAAGGCAATTCTTTTCTTGTCAACCTCACACAACCTACCCGATTAAAAACCAACCTTGATTTATCCGATTTATTTGAGTTTGGAACAGCTAAGTACAAACTTTGGCTAAAAGAAAGATTCACTGTGCTTTCTCCCGAAACTTTCGTTCAGATTCGGGATTCAAAAATCTCGTCATTCCCTATGAAAGGCACGATTGACGCCGCGCTACCCAACGCTAAAGACATTATTCTGAACGATCCGAAAGAAAAAGCCGAACACGCCACCATTGTCGATCTGATACGCAACGACCTGAGCATCGTTGCCGAAAATGTAAAGGTTACCCGTTACCGATACCTCGACAAACTGTCGACAAATAAAGGTGAACTGTTGCAGGTAAGTTCCGAAATCACAGGAAACCTTCCCGACAACTATCACCAAAAACTCGGTGATATATTATTTTCGCTGCTTCCGGCAGGCTCTATCTGCGGAGCTCCCAAGCCCAAAACGCTTGAAATTATAGAAGAGGCCGAAGGGTATGATCGCGGTTTTTACACAGGTATTTTTGGTTGGTTCGATGGCAAAAACCTGGATTCGGGGGTAATGATTCGCTTTATCGAACAACAAGCCGATCAACTTGTTTTCAAAAGCGGAGGAGGAATTACTTCACAAAGCGAGTTGGAAAAAGAATACGAAGAACTAATTCAGAAAGTATATGTGCCGCTTCATTGAATCCATAAAATTAGCAGAGGGTCGTTTTTACAGGTTAGAACTCCATCAGGCAAGGGTCGACAAAGCTTTTGCCGATTTCTATCCCTCCTTAAAACCAATTAATTTAGCTGAATTACTGGAGAAAAATGATTTTCATGAAACCGGAATTCATAAGTACCGCATTGTTTTCGATACCGAAGTACAGCTTCTCGAATACATACCTTATGTACCCCGCGAAGTAAAATCATTAAAATTAATTGAAACAGAGGCAGAAACATTATTTTACAAAAAAGAAGACAGAGCAGAATTGAACGAAGCTTTTGCACGGCGCGGCGATTGCGATGATGTTTTACTTGTCAAAAATGGTTTACTTACTGACACTTCCTACTCTAACATAGCCCTGTTCGATGGTAAAAACTGGATTACACCAAAAGTTCCGCTACTGTTTGGTGTAAACAGAGCACAATTGATTGCTGAGAACCGGTTGATACAAAAAGACATAAAAGTGAGTGAATTGTGCCATTTTCAGCGCATTCGCTTATTTAATGCCATGATAGAATTTGGTGAACTGGAAATACGAATCGATGCAATACAGCTCTAAATCTATTAAAATAATGCATTTTAGCACTGCTTTATTTTGAATTGAAAGAAAAATAATCAAATTATTTTCATTTTCGTTTGTTCATTTCAAAATTTGCTGTATCTTTGCATCGAATTAATAAAAAAGAAGCAATGAACAACAATTTTCTACATATTCTTCTACTCGGTATTATTATTCTCTTGCAAAACAAGTAGAAGTGAGTTTGGTATGTAGATAATTCAACATAAATATATAAAGCCTTTCTCACTGCGGTGCGAAAGGCTTTTTTTTAACCCCTGTTTAAGGTATAGCAAGAAATTGCAAATTGTAAATGAAAAAATAGCAAATAAAAATATTATGGACAGATTATTTATTTTCGACACTACATTACGCGACGGCGAACAAGTTCCCGGTTGCCAGTTGAATACAATTGAAAAAATTCAGGTGGCCAAAGCGCTCGAAACTTTAGGCGTTGATGTGATAGAAGCAGGATTCCCCATCTCAAGTCCCGGTGATTTTAATTCGG
>JAYFRI010000054.1:0-2819 GCA_034926015.1 Paludibacter sp.
AGTAGTAACCGACCTTCGTCAATTCGGCGTAGTGCAACGTGCCGTGCTTGGCATAAGCATGGGCGACATTACCGATCAACTAGCCAAAGAAAAGAACCTGAAGACAATGGAAGGGGCTTTTGTGGGCGAAGTTATAGAGAACAGCGCTGCCGAAAAAGCAGGTATCAAGAAAGAAGATATTATTATCCAAATCAATGGTGTTGATGTAAAATCGGCAGCACAATTACAGGAACAGGTAGGCCGCTATAGCCCGGGCGACAAAATAACTGTAACCGTACTCCGCGACAACAAAAAAATAACTTTGAATGCTGAACTAAAGAACCGTCAGGGCAACACAGGAGTGGTATCGTCGAACACTAACATTGATGTTTTGGGAGCTACTTTCAAGGAACCAGACTCAAAAACCAAAGCTCAGTTCCAGTTAAGTTACGGAATGGAAGTAAAATCGGTGAGCAAAGGAAAATTCCAGGAGGCCGGCATCAAACCCGGATTTGTAATTGTAAAAATAAACAACCAGGCCATACGCAGCACCGATGATATTGAGTCGGTCTTCGATGCAGCCATCAATACATCAGATCAGTTCAAAGTTTTAAATATTGCCGGCATTTATCCGAATGGCAAAGTCACCTATTATGCCATCAATCTGGCCGATTAACAACAAAAGATTAAGACATCAACGTTTTTCCCGAAAAAGAGTTACCCCCGGCACAGCCGTGGGGTATTCTTTTTAAATACATTTAAACTTTGATTTATCAACAAAGTAAAACATTTCGGAGCTTTCAACGTTTCAATATCAATATAAAACCCATAATTTTTTCCTGAAGCATTGATTTTTCAAAAAAGATAGAACAGATAGGTACCAGAATATGCATTTTATGCATCGTTTTTTACCATCTATGTTCAGCATTTTTATTCGGATTTTAACAAAAAAACTATTGAAATTTATATTTTTGTTTTGAAAAACCATTTTGTCAGGTCAAAAAAAATGAGTACTTTTGCAAGCTAATTTTCTATATAGAAATGAGACAATTAAAAATTACCAAATCGATCACGAATCGAGAAAGTGCATCTCTGGATAAATACCTACAAGAGATTGGACGAGAAGACCTTATAACGGTAGAAGAAGAAGTTGAATTGGCGCAACGCATCCGCAATGGTGACCGTATTGCGCTTGAAAAGTTGACCAGAGCCAATCTACGTTTTGTTGTTTCAGTTGCCAAACAATACCAAAATCAAGGACTTAGCTTACCCGACCTTATCAACGAGGGGAATTTGGGATTGATTAAAGCAGCCGAAAAATTTGACGAAACACGTGGATTTAAATTTATTTCGTATGCAGTGTGGTGGATACGTCAGTCTATTCTTCAGGCACTGGCCGAACAGTCACGTATTGTTCGTCTTCCGCTGAACCAGGTAGGCTCACTGAACAAAATCAACAAAGCTTTTTCTAAATTCGAACAGGAAAACGAACGCCGCCCATCGCCTGAGGAGTTGGCCGAGCAGCTTGACATCCCTGTAGATAAAATTGCTGACACCATGAAGGTTTCTGGCCGACACATATCAGTGGATGCTCCTTTTGTTGAAGGCGAGGACAATAGCTTGCTTGATGTAATGATCAATGATGATTCTCCCAATGCCGACCGTGCACTTATCAACGAATCACTTTCTAAAGAAATTGAACGCGTTTTAGCCCACACACTTGCCGATAGAGAACGCGACATTGTGAAAAAATTCTTTGGCATTGGAGTACCTGAAATGACACTCGAAGAAATTGGAGATGAATTCGGACTCACCCGCGAACGTGTTCGCCAGATCAAGGAAAAAGCAATACGCAAACTTAGACCAAATTCAAAAAGCAAATTATTGAAAAGCTTCCTTGGTTAACCAAAAGCACAATAAATATTTTAAAGCGAAGCAGCAATGTTTCGCTTTTTTATTTTGCAGTCCTGACTGTTTTTTATTATGTTTACAGCCGAAACATAAATACTGCCCTACATGAAACAAAAGCCCTCACTTATTGCTTGCATTTTACTGGATGCGACAGGCTACCTTTCCTACATGCTTCCACTGCTGGGCGAATGGACTGACATTGTCTGGGCACCCCTTTCGGCTTATCTCTTTTATCGCATGTTTGGCGGAAAAACAGGCAAGATAGGTGGACTTTTCAACATGGCCGAAGAACTACTTCCATTTACCGACTTTATTCCCACTTTTACAATCGGATACTTCTATACCAGCTTTTTAGAACGAAAAGAGACCAACTCTTTTAAGCCGTCCTGAACAAACAATCCACAATTGATAGCGCATTTAAATCTGAGTTCCATGAAAAAATCAATTTTAATTTTTACAGTTATTATCATGACAGTCACTTCATGCCAGCCATCCAGAACAAACGATTCGGCATATCAACCGAAACCATATGTACAACTTCAGCATCCCGACTGGAGCAAAAACAGCACCATTTACGAAGTAAACATCCGCCAGTACACGCCCGAAGGCACCTTCAAAGCTTTTGAATCGCACTTACCACGACTCAAAGCAATGGGCGTTGACATTATTTGGTTAATGCCTATCCACCCCATAGGCGTAAAAAACAGAAAAGGTACGCTCGGGAGCTATTATTCAGTAAAGGATTATCTGGCAGTAAATCCTGAATTTGGCACAATGGACGATTTTAAATCGCTTGTAAAAAAGATACATGCTTCGGGAATGCACGTTATCATCGACTGGGTAGCCAATCACTCGGCCTGGGACAACAAACTGGTGACCGAACATCCCGAATGGTATTCGAAAAACAATGAAGGTAATTTTCAGCCAAC
>JAYFRI010000288.1:0-2576 GCA_034926015.1 Paludibacter sp.
CGCGATGCTTGATTTATCGCAAATAATAACTTTTGTACGGTTTAGGTTTATTAGAGTGTTCGGTTTGAGTTTAACAAAGTCTATAATTTACACAAATTGTCGCGGACAATGATCGCCCCTCTTACTCCCTCTACTATGGGAGAGGGCTGGGGTGAGGTTGGGAGTACCCGAAGGGGGAGGGGTTTGATGAAATTATATAAAAAAACAGCAACATTATGTCAAGCCAACTAAATACACTTCCGGAAATGAAGCCTTTTCGCCGAAAACTGCGCAAACAAATGAATGCTGCTGAAGTGGCTTTATGGTTGATAATAAAAAACAAGCAATTGGATGGAGAGCGTTTTCTCAGACAATTTAGTACAGGTCATTATGTTGTCGATTTTTATTGCCACAAACATAAATTAGCCATTGAACTGGACGGCGAAGTTCATTCTTCAGAAGATCGTCAGACTTATGACAAAAAACGAACAGATTATTTTTATTCAGAAGGTGTTACTGTGTTACGATTCGAGAATTTTGAAGTTTTTCAGTATCCCACACGTACCTTGGATGAAATACGAAAGTATTTGAAATGACTAAGTGCCTGGTTTTTAATTTTGCCAGACCCCTCCGCTTCGCTCGTCCCCTTACAAAGGGGACATACATCGCGGTGCTGGATTTATCATAAATAATACCATCAGTATGGTTTCCGGTTTTATTTAAATCTATTAAGTTTTTCTAAATCTCGCGGACTGTGATCTCCCCTTATAAGGGGAGTACCCACAGGGGGAGGGTTTTGTTAATAATTCAACAAAAAACTGTAAACAAATTTCAGGACGATACAGTGTAAAAAGAAAAACCCCTCCGCTTTACTCGTTCTATTAAAATAGGGTGAGCAGCGGAGGGGTTGGTGTTCTGATTTGTTGGATAGTTTAAAGAGCGATGATTTTAAATTTGATATAAGCTGTTGCCAATAGATTTCCAGTCATCGATTTAAGTTGTACTTTAACCAATGGCTTACGATCATATGCAGATGGACCTGGGTTTACTGTCAATACATTAGTTGCAGCATTTAAAGTTACAAATGAATTCTGGTTGGTAATACCGTCCAACCCAACATAAGTTGGAAGAGAGAATTCAAATGTATAATCAGTTCCGAGAAGGCCTAACCCGTAACCTTCAAAGGTCTTTTCTGCTATTCCATCCTTGGTTGAAGTTGCCAATACTAAATTATCAAGATCAGTAACGATAGAGTTGTCTGCTGTTAAATTGAAATCCTGTGATTCATCACTGACAAAAGGAATTGTTGTTCTGAAATGTACAAAGGTATTGGTAGACACTACAGACTTCGAAGCATCTGAAATAAATGATGCGTAGACTGAAGGAGTGCTGAATGAAACTTCATTGCCATAGGATGTGCCTATGTTATTAGTAGCATAGGCTCTTGCATAATAAATAGTCCCAGATGCTAGATTTGTCAAAGCACTGCTGAATGTACCAGGGCCGGCGCCATCTGTTGTTTTAAAACTATCAGTCGTTGGATTTGGATTTGTGCTCCAGCATAGACCTCTTGCCAAAACCGTAGCGCCTCCATCGTTACTTATATTTCCTCCACTTGTAGCACTGTTTGCAGTAATTTCGGTAACAGCCACTGTTGTTAATGTGGGTTTTATTGCCGTTGTTTTAAAAGTAATCACATTGCCATAAGCAGTGCCTACGCTATTGGTAGCATATGCGCAAATATAATAAGTAGTGCCGGGGGTTAGTCCCGTGATGGAGCTATTGAATATGCCTTTACCGGTTCCATCTGTTGTCTTGCTATCGGCAGTAGTTGGATTTCCTGTTGTATTCCAGCAGATGCCTCTGGCGGTGATAGGGTCGTTGCCATCGGAGCTTATATTTCCACCACTTGCCACTGAAGTGGATGTAATGGAGCTGGCTGCTGTTGTTGTTATTTCTGGCAGATCACTTTTAATGCAACGTATTGCAAAACCTATTTTTTTAGACGAAATAAAATTTTCGAAAAAATTATAACCATAGAACATAGCCCTGTAATTAGCTTCATCACTACTATTTCCCTCTTTTACCCAAAAGAAGCTTCCTTCTGTTTGACTGAAAAATGCACCATTTGTTCCATATCTTCCGCCTCCAGGTAATCCATTGAAACCACTTGAATTATTGTTATTCATATTATTTCCAGGAGCTCCTGTGCCACTACTTACCTTCCAATAATTATTTGAAGCAAGTGATTTGGCAAATTTATTACCTGTTGTTGTTCCATCAAAATTATACCCATTTGCAATTAAATAGTCTTTTAGAATATCCCATTCTGCTAAAGTTGGAACATGCCAACCCGCAGGGGCAATATTTCTACTGTCAGCAGCAGCATACCAGTTGTATAAATGACCAAAAATATTGCCATTTGTAGTACTGTTGTCATAATCGCACCAGGCAGCAGAAGTAAGCCCGGCCCAGGCTGTGTTGTCGGTCACATTGGGTATGCTTTCTCCGTTTCTGAATTTTGTTGTTTTAAGGTTCTCGAGCATCCAGGTTTGTGTGCCAATTGTCACGGTATGGTATATGTTGCCATCTATGTC
>JAYFRI010000337.1:0-1910 GCA_034926015.1 Paludibacter sp.
TAATTTTCTATGTTCAATCCACAACGAACATAAAAGGTTAAAAAAATAACACTATGACAAAGTATATACAAAAAATAAGTCTATTTAGTTTATAAACAGAACTCGTGCTAAATTTTTATGCAAAGTTGCAAAAAAACTTTAATTAATACAATATGAACATCGGTATTACAACTAAATTAACAGCAAAGAATGTTACTGTAAAGAAAACATTGTGAATCAATTCGCGACCCTGCCTGCCAAAAGCTTGCACAACCCCTTAAGTCCCACATAATACCTGTAAGGGTACCATAACCAGAAAAAAGCAGGCTGTTGAATACCATATTTCTGCAACATAAATTTCCTGGGAGGAAATATAAGGTCGAGCATATAATGCATTTTACCTGCAAGCCCCTTTATCCGGCGAATATTCTGCCAATGAAAATCCACATGATACTGTTGAACAAAAACTCCATTGAGGTATTCAATAAATAAATCTTCGTCGTCCTTCGACAAAAGTGCTCCATATTTACTAAGGATAGCTTTGGGTAAAGCCGCATTATAAAATTTATGAATCAATACAAGAAACTTGAAAACCGTCTGTTCACACGCATGATAAGCAGATCGTTGAGCCAACAAAGTCCAATCAATTTCATTCCTGAACTTTTCTAAAAGATTCACGATATCATTAAATGAAGTAAATTGCACATGACCTCCTCTGAAATGTTTATCGAGATGCACACATAAATGAATCAGTAAATCATGTAGTTCCAACGCAAAAACAGGCTTATTTCTTAACAACAGCTTTTCAGCATTGCCCAGAAAAGCATCTATCTTTATGTCATAGTGCTTACTCTGCCGGTGCAACGTAATATGAACTTCGACAGAGACATTATTAAGCACCATTGGCGCATAATGTACAATTTCCGATTGCGAAGAAATGAATTCCGTTACAGCCACATCCGATGGTTTAAAACCCAAGTTCTTAAGGATAGACAGACATTGCAGCGCATCCTCCTTTTTCACAAGCAAGTCCATATCGCTAAATTGCCGCAAAGCAATGTCGCCGTACAGCCATTCTGAAAGATATATACCCTTCAACACAACCACCTGAATACCCGCATCGTAAAAAGCCTCAGCCACCTTTTCAAATGTACTGTACAAAACCATTCCTCTACTCAAAGACTTGTAATAAGCCTGCTGTAGCTTAGCAGTTGCTTCGGCTGGAATTAAATTCCTGTTAGTGAGTAATGGTAGCTTTTTAAAAAACAGTGGAGCAGTTTGTCGGGCAATGATTTCAGCCACCAGCCCTTCCCAGTTTTCTATTTGAGGAATCAAATCATTGAGCCTTTCCAGTTCAGATACTGAAGGCTCCAACTTTGCACTTGAAAGAATAAGTTGATTGGCAGGACTAAGCATAAAAAATGTTAGTGAATGATTTTAGCACACAAATTTAGCAAGAAAGTTAATATATAACACTAACAAAAAAAGAAGCAGAAGGTTTTATCCTTTCTTAACAAAAGAAAACTTTCCCAAGCTGATGGCTCTTCAGCACTTAAAAACTAATAAATTTCCTTGTGGAGTATGGTTTGGAGATTTTTTTCCGATCCACATTACCAAAGGAAAAAATTATACTGGCCATATGCTGACCAAATATATCATTCCTGCCATCTATATCGGAGACAATATCGTGGGCGTCGCTACTTGTAAAATTCCATAAATACTGATAACGAACAGCCAAATCTTTCGACACATTGAACTGTATTCCACCACCAAAAGGTACAATAAAATCAGCGCCGGATTGATCTCCCAAACGATGCGGCATGTCGTAAGTTTCGGCATATTTTTCATCACGTTTGTGATAGAAGTATTTTGCCACACCTACACCCAGCGATAAAAATGGTGCCACAATAGCTTCTTCCTTAAAAATGTAA
>JAYFRI010000083.1:0-4016 GCA_034926015.1 Paludibacter sp.
ACCCGAATTTCGTTCAGGTTGTACGATACAATTTCGGTTGCTTTTATATTCGGTGTAAAAATAACTTCGGGTTGGTTGATACCAGCCACCGAAAGGAAATAATTACCACGAATCACTGCCACACCGCCATCGGCCACATACTCACATTTCATCGACGAGAGCAAAGGCGAAGGAACATCAACTCCAAAATCAACTTTTATAGTATCGTTGCTTTTATTGATCAGATACATTTTATTAGTAACAACATTTGGAATTTTTGTAGGTACGCTTGTAATCAGCACATTCGACGTAATCAGACTTGAGTTTAAAACCGTTTTCTGATCGTTGAACCACAATTCCTTAACACTTGTAAGATTTTCGCCCACTATGGCTATTGTGTTTCCCATAAACGCATGTGTCACCAGCGAGTCGGCACTCACCACATCCGGCATACGGACGTACTTAACAACAGGCACACCATCTGTAATAACGTATTCGTCCGGATTATCATTACAAGCCGGCAAGAAAACAAGTGCTCCCAGGGTCACGATTGATAATAGAATCTTCGTGAAAGATTTATATATATTTTTCATATACTTGCTTTATTAATTTGATTAATAGCCAATTGAACTAAAATCGAAGGAAACGGGTTCCTCGCTCAAACGTGGATTCGCTGCCAAATCGGTATCGGGGAACGGAACTGTGAATTGGATATTCGACCGAACCACTTTCCACGATCCTAAAGTAACATCCGAAGCCTGTGCTTCTCCTTTAAAATAAGCATCGATATTGTTCCAGTAACCGCGTTCCTGTGCTGCAATACGGTCTTTAGCTCCTTCGGCATTGTAATAACTCAATCGAACCAAATCGAACCAGTTATCACCTTCGCACGAAAGCTCTTTGCGACGTTCGTTGAAAATATCATCGAAGGTAAGCGATGCTTTAGGCGTAACATTTTTAATACTTCTGCTGCGAACAGCATTAAATGCTGCCAGTGCGCCGGCATCACTTGTAGAAGCACTATTTCCTAATTTTGCTTCGGCATAAATCAGATATACATCCGCCAGACGAAGAATGTGAGTTGCCAAAGCTGTTTTCATACGATCCATACCTGTACCTATACCGGCAATGTGATCGGCATTATTTCCTACAATATGTTTAACACAGTTAGATCCGGTCGAACTTCCATAAGTAATGTTTCCATTTACCCAGTTATAGGTAAAACCACCTTTGTCGGTATAAAAATAATCGTAATGGTCGCCATACATCATCATTGTAGCCTGACGGCGGTCGTCGTTATAAAGACGGGTTTTGCTGACTGCATTTTCGCCAAAAACATTATGAAGATCGATAGTAACGCCTACCCAGGTTCCCCAGGTATCGGCAAACTCAGAAAAACCATTCAATCCCAAATCGGATTGTAATGTGTTCTGGCTTGTCCACTGAGTACCAACCGTCCAACGCCAGGCTATCAGGCTTTCGTCCGAAATATTGTTGGCCAAACGGAAGATATCGGCATAATTAGGCATCAGGTGACGACCGCTTTTCTGAATTACTTCATTCGAATAAAAAGCTGCTTTGTCAAGATCGGCCTGATTGCGTGTTCCACTTTGTCCGTAACCCGATTTAGTCAGATAAACCTTCGAAAGTAAACCCATGGCTGCATATTTATCTATACGTCCAGGCTGATTTTCAGCAGGTAACAAATCAATTGCTTGTTCGAGTGTTTTTACGATATAAGTATAAACATCCTCAATTTTATTTTTATAAATACTATTGGATTGATTGTCGGAAATCAACTTACTATTGTTGTGAATAATCGGCACTGCACCCCAAATACGTACAAGATAAAAATAAGTCATTGCTTTCCATGTAAGCGCTTCGCCTTTTACTGTATTTAAAGTGGCTGTAGAAACCTTTGGACCTGATTTCAGTTCCAGATTTTCGATCAGCGTATTGCAATAAGCATTCACCGACCACAGCGATGCCGATGCATTACGTAAATCATCGTCGCTCGATTTGAGTACAAAAGCCTGATATCCGTTATCAGTTCCGTAGTAAATGTTTCCGGCCAACACGTCTCCGATTTTCACAAAACCGCGTTGAAAATCGTACCAGGGTGAATTGTAAATAGGATTCACTGCCTGAAAACATTGTTCATCCGTTTGGTAAAAACCATCGATGGTGTAATTATCATCGGTAGGACGATTTAAAAAATCCTCGCACGAAGTCATTCCAACCAACATCATAGTGGCAATTGCCAACGATTTAATATTTAGAATTTTCATATTATTTCCTTTCAATTAAAAAATTAGAATGATAAATTAAGGCCGAAAGAGTAAATCTGAGGCGAAGGATAACGTCCGTTATCGAGGCCATACACATTTACACTTGCTGTACTTACCCCTATTTCAGGATCGAAACCTGAATACTTAGTCAAAGTAACAAGGTTCTGAACATTAGCATACACGCGTAAAGTTTCCAAATGCAGTTTGCGTACCAGTTTCTTGTCGAAATTATAACCCAAAACTATATTCTTAACACGCAAATAAGATCCATCTTCAATGTATCGGTCGGACAAACGGGTGTTGTCGTTAGGGTCGTTCTGAATGGCACGTGGAATAGTAGCATTCGGGTTAGCAACGCGTACATTATCAATATCGTCGAACCAGTTATACACTGTTGCGCCGGTTGAATTGGTACGTGGATAAGTAAAACTTTCATTCACCTGTTGTAAACGGGCACGCTCGGTCACCACCGACAACTGGTTGTTCCAGAGCGATTCCATATTATTCAGATTGCGCGACATATAGTTCAACACTTTGTTTCCGTAAGAACCATTGATAAATACCGTAAGATCAATATTTTTATAATTGAAGGTATTGTTCAATCCAAAAGTAAACTTAGGAAGTGGCGAACCTATGTTGGTACGGTCGTATTCGTTGATAATACCATCGGGTTCTCCGTTAGGTCCGCTTATGTCTTCAAATTTCAGGTCGCCCGGATAAACAGTATTGGTACGACTAAATGATTTTCCATCAGCAGGATATTTTTCGGCCTTCGGCCAGCTTTTTATATCTTCCAAATCCTGATATACACCAGCTACTTTATAGCCGTAATAATTATAAAGCGATTCACCTACGCGTGAACGTGAAACTACGTCGCTCCATTGTCCGTAACCTTCAAGGTAGGCTGCATCGGTACCATCAAGAGCCTCAAGTGTGTTCTTGTTAAACGATAGCTGAAGTTCGGTGTCCCATGTAAAGTTATTACGTTTGAAATTGTGACTTGTGATTGAAAGCTCTATCCCTTTATTGTCGATGGTTCCAAAGTTTCCACGGGGAGCTGCCAATGCGCTCGAGCCGTTTCCGCGGGTTCCCATATACGATGGTAATTGCATTTGCATTAACATATCGCGTGATATTTTATCGTATGCGTCTACCGTTAACTCTATTCTGTTATTTATCATTCCTAAATCAATACCAATGTTGAACTGTTCCTGAGTTTCCCATTTAATGTATGGGTTGGCAATATTGCTCTGGCGATAACCCATTCCCAATCCGGTTTCCATTTTCGAAATAGAAGCGCCCCAGGCATAACCACCAATATTTTGGTTACCTGTTTGTCCCCAGCCTAAACGGAGTTTACCATTGCTGAAAATGTCTTTTACTCCGCTCATAAAATCTTCGTTCGTAAAACGCCATGAACCAGCTACCGAGTGGAAAGGAGCCCAACGGTTTTTAGGACCAAAGTTAGAAGATCCATCGTAACGGAAAGTATAAGTTGCATAGTATTTATCGCTATAGCTATATGATCCACGGGCAAAACCAGAAGCCATTGCCGAACTTCCGAAACCACCACCAATCTGTGGATCGCTTCCTAGGGCAGGATTGTGAATTGTATTATCGGGCAGGTTGGTTGCCGAAATAGATTGATATTCCCATGAGGACTCAGTCATTTCCTGACCCAACATAACATTCATTTTATGCATGTCGAAATCTTTGGCATAAGTAAGGTAGTTTTTCAACTGCCAGAAC
>JAYFRI010000143.1:0-4631 GCA_034926015.1 Paludibacter sp.
ACATGAAAACTTCAAAACCAACGCTTACCGATTCCATTCTTGTTTCTGTAAACGTGAAAAATACTGGAAAACGAGATGGAGATGAAGTGGTTCAACTTTATGTTTCTTACCCCGATTCCAAAGTGGAACGACCGCTCAAACAATTGAAAGGATTCAAACGCGTATTTATCCACGCAGGGAAAACTGAAACTGTTCAAATTCAATTAAAAGCATCCGATCTAGCGTATTGGAACGTAGAAAAACATGCTTTTGTGACTGAAAAGGGCAAGCTGAAGTTGATGATTGGAAGTTCTTCGGCTGATATTAAGATGAAAAAAGAATTATCACTCATCCCTAAAGGGGAATAAGTAAGTTGAAATTAATACTAATATTCTCATAACCGAACTCCCAATTCCCCCTGCGGGGGTTAGGGGGCTTTTAAATTCAATCATGAAAAAACAAATTATTTCCACTTTGCTCCTGCTGGTTTGCAGCTGTTTGCCAACACTTCAGGCACAACAGAAACGACTTCTCGGCGAACCCGTAGATATGAGTCTCGACTTTAAGGACTTTCACAACACCTTTTTCTTTGCCGATAAATTGGCCAGTTTCGATCCGGCAACTGCCAAAGGAAAGATTAGCTGGAAACGTTCGTCGCTTTACACGCGTCAGGCCTTTGATGTAAATACAATCCTGCCACAGGATTTAAAGATGCTCGACTTCCCCGGTGAAGCCTACCAGCAAAATCCGGAACTTGGTTTTACAGTGGATTTTATTACGCCCCGAACCTTGCGCATCCGCATGCTGACAACTCCCGTGGAACCAAAACCTTTCGATTCGCCCATGCTGGTGAAAGAGCCGGGCAAGGACAGCTCATGGAAATACGCCAAAACAAAAACCGGACATAGTTACAGTAGTGCATTTGGCAAGCTGTTGATTGAAGAAAATCCGTTCCGCATTGTGTTGATGGATGCCAAAGGCAACCGCCTGACCGACACATGGCGCTGGAATGATAACGATTCATCGCAGGTAAAAATACTTCCTTTCAACTTTGTTAAAAAAGGAGTGGACAATAGTCGCGAGATAAATCCGGTGTTTTCTTTGTCTCCCAACGAAAAGATTTTCGGTTGCGGTGAGTCATTCACCAAGCTGGATAAACGCGGACAAAAAGTAAACCTGTTCGTTACCGATCCACAAGGCCCTGAAACGGATGCGATGTACAAACCCATTCCATTCTTTATGAGTAGTCGTGGTTACGGTATGTTTATGCATACTTCGGCACCCGTTACCTGCGATTTTGGGAACACCTATGTGGGTGCCAACAAACTATTTATGGGCGATGAAACTTTGGATTTATTCGTTTTTGTGGGAGAGCCTAAAGATATTTTGAATGAGTATACCGAAATTACCGGAAAAGCACAAATGCCTCCGCTTTGGTCTTTCGGAACATGGATGAGCCGCATTACCTATTTCGCACAAAAAGAAGGATACGAGGTGGCAGCTAAGTTGCGTGAGAATAAAATTCCTTCGGATGTGATTCACTTCGATACCGGTTGGTTCGAAACCGATTGGCAGTGCGATTACAAATTTGCACCATCACGTTTCTCCGATCCTCAGAAGATGATCAACGATTTGAAAAAGGATGGTTTCCATATTTCGTTGTGGCAGTTGACTTATTTTACACCAAAAAATAAATTTTTTCCAGAAATTATTGATAAAAATCTACATGTAAAGAATACGAAAGGTGAAATGTCCTACGAGGATGCCGTGCTCGATTTCTCGAATACCAACACTGTGAAATGGTACCAGGACAAGCTGGCCGGATTGCTCAAAATGGGCGTTGGAGCTATCAAGGTCGACTTTGGCGAGGCAGCTCCGCTGGAAGGCGTTTACGCTTCGGGGCGTGGTGGCTGGTACGAACATAATCTCTACCCATTGCGCTACAACAAAGCGGTGGCAGATATTACCAAAGCTACCAACAACGAAAATATTATCTGGGCGCGCAGCGCGTGGGCCGGCAGTCAACGTTACCCCTTGCATTGGGGCGGTGATGCTGCCAATAAAGATGTAGCTATGGAGTCACAATTGCGGGGTGGTTTGTCCTTTGGCTTGAGCGGCTTCTCATTCTGGAGTCACGACATTGGCGGTTTTGTTCAATCTTCGCCCGAAGCGTTGTACCGTCGCTGGTTACCATTCGGTTTTCTTACGTCGCACAGTCGTGCGCACGGAGCACCTCCCAAAGAACCCTGGTTATACAATCCTGATTTCGTAAAAGCCTTCCGCGCATCTGCCGAACTCAAATACAAACTCATGCCTTACGTGTACGCACAAGCGAAAGAATGTACCGAAAAAGGCCTGCCAATGGTGCGCGCCCTCTTCGTGGAATTCCCAAACGATCCCGGAGCATGGACAGTGGATGATGCCTATCTTTTTGGCTCGGATATCTATGTGGCGCCATTGATGGAAAATACCAAAGGCCGTCAGGTGTATTTGCCCGGAGGAAAATGGATCGACTATCAAAGCGGTAAAACCTACGACCGCGGCTGGAATGATATCGAGGCCGGAGAAATCCCTTGTATTATCCTCGTTCGCGATGGCGCTGTCATTCCACACGCTAAGTTGGCACAATCTACGGATAAGATTGATTGGTCGACCATTGACTTAAAAATTTATGGTCAGCAGCCTTTTGCAAAAGGACTAATTTGCTTACCTTTGGACAATAAATTGGTGGAAGTGCAACTAAGCAAAAAAGGCGCTACCTATCAAGTGGAGAAAGGAGTTATTGCAGGAGTGAAATACCAAATAAAATAAATGCTTATTGGAATGTAATCCTATATTTATTCGGAGTGCAACTTCTATTTATATTCGGAGTGCGACTTAGAGTCGCGCCCCGAATAAAGACAGAAGAAAGTTCGGTTTATCTTGTTGTAAATTTACTTTTACATAAAATGAGTTCGGTTTGTCTCGATGTAAATTTACTTTTACATATAATGTGTTCTGTTTGTCTCGATGTAAATTTACTTTTACATATAATGTGTTCGGTTCATCTCGATGTAAATTTACTTTTACATATAATGTGTTCGGTTCATCTCGATGTAAATTTACTTTTACATAAAGTGTGTTCGGTTTGTCTCGATGTAAATCAATATTCGGATGAAATGCATTGGTTTTGTCCGTCTGCAAATTATTTTCGGATGAAATGAGTTTTAGCCGACTCTCTGAAATTGTCGGCAACACATTTCAAAGAAAAACCATTACACATTGAATTATAAAATATCCAATGTGTAATGGCTTCATTAAAACATGCTTTTTGTACGATATTAAACCTGCTTCTTTAGTTGAATTGAATAACGTTTAATCAATCAATTCCCGGCTGAATCCATCAACCGGTTGAATCAGTACTTCAAATTCACCACCACCAGCTCCGATTGTGTTCCAATGCGGTAATGTGGACCCCAAAGTCCTAAACCCGATGAAACATAATAATTTGTTGAGCCTTTTTTCAAATAACCGTAACCCAGTTCGTACATCCATTTTACAATTAAATTCCCGGGGAAAAACTGACCGTTATGTGTATGTCCCGAAATTTGAAAATCAATTCCATTTTGTTCGGCATCCTGCAGATGATAAGGTTGATGATCCATTAAAATTTTCGGTAAATCGGGATTCAGACCTTTCACTATTTCACTCAACGCTTTTCGCTTCGGATTACTTCGGTCATCACGTCCAACGATATAAAAACTATTGTCGACCAGACAAGCCGAATCAATTAAATCGGTGATACCTGCTGAACTTAAATATTTAGCTGTTTCATTAGGTTCTTCGGCATAGTGCTCATGATTCCCGTTGATGGCAAATACACCCAACCGGGCTTTAATGGAACGGAATTCTTCGTCCATATGCTGGGCTTTAACCGGAATCATGGATCGATCCGACACATCACCTGCCATCAACACAATATCAGGATGCTGGTCATTAATCAACTTCACATAGCTTTGCAGACGTTTTTTATCGATGGAAATTCCCACATGTATATCGCTCACGGCTACAATTTTCAGTTCTTTATTTTGTTTGGGTTTATCCGAACTTATATTCAATGTTACTATAGAAGGATGATTAAATTTGTAATTTCCAAAGATTAATGCAATAGTAATTATTACAAGTGTTGCTGCCATTGCCCAAAGTCGAAATGCAGCCATTCCCTCGGGTAAAAAATGAATAAAATAATTGAAAACGCTAATAATGTCTACTAATAAAAAAGACAACATCAGGTAAACAAACACGATAAGGTAAGTAAAACCAACGAAACTAATCACTTTAGCAATTGGTTCAGGGAAATGTTCTGCAAAAATCATATTCACCATCAATATCAAAAAGAGGGCAATCATACTGATAAGATATATAGGGCGCAAAACAGAAGCGGCAGGCAAAGCCTGCCATCCGCGCACTACAACGTAACTGTTGATCGAAATAAGTATAGCAAATGCAACAATAAAAAATCCTATTCTCATATATTTTTAAAATAATTTTGTAATTGTGAGTTCAAACGTTTTTTGTGACGAATTGTTTATTATGAAAATCGTACAATAATTTAATATCCATACTTACCGGACAAAAATTAAAAAAAGAGGGAAAATATCCATCTTTTAAAT
>JAYFRI010000192.1:0-16269 GCA_034926015.1 Paludibacter sp.
GGAAAAATCATGGTACGATGTTTTTATTTCTCACAAATCAATCGAATTGGGATTCAATAACTATCTTGTCACAACATTACCTGTACTACATTTGCCCCATAGCAGCAGGCCCTGGAAGCAATTAAAATACACAAATCCGATAAAATACTACTGGAGAAAACTGATAGATAAACGCGATAAAATTTAAGTATGTGTGTCGAAAACAATACAGTAAGCATTATAATTCCGGCTTATAATGCCGGCCGATTCATCGCCGAAACCGTTGAGTCCGTCATGCATTCAACTTATGCGTTTATCGAAGTCATCATCGTCAACGATGGTTCGACCGACAATACAAATCAGGAATTAAACCTTATAAAGCTGAAATATCCGGAAATAAAAATACTCGAGCAGGAGAACAAGGGTGTAGCAGTAGCCCGAAACCTGGCCATTAGCCATGCTAGTGGAAAATATATTTTACCGCTCGATGCCGACGATCTGATAAGCCCTGATTACATTCAAAAAGCCTATGACATACTAAGCAAAAACAAGGATGTAAAAGTGGTTTACTCACAAGCTGAATTCATTGGTGATAAAACAGGGTTGTGGAAACTGCCACCGTTTCGTCTCGAACTGTTGGCCCGCAAAAATCTGATTTTTGTAAGCGGACTTTACCGAAAATCGGACTATGAGCAAACAGGAGGATATTGTCCCGAAATCAAAGGACCTGAGGATTGGGATTTCTGGATTTCTATGTTGAAATATGGAGGGAAAGTAGTCAGAATTCCTGAAGTGTGTTTTTATTATCGGATTCATCCCGGGTCCAAACGAATTGCCGTCAGGAATAAGAAAAAAGAGAGTATCGATTTAATGAATAGAAGACACAAAGCTTTTATGCATAAATCTCTTGGAGGCAAGCTCCACTATTTCAGGGAAATGTCGAAGTTTTTTAATTTTTTTAATCGTATATTTCATCCATTGAAGGTAGAGCTTACTCCTGGTTATGAAGCCTTCGAAGAACTGTTGTATTCGATTCCTGAATTAATTAAAGATCAGGAAAACAAAGCTATGGCAAGCAATAATATTATTGAAATTTGTTTTGAGAAATATACTCTGAGAGTCGCATTATTCAGGTCGAAAACGCAATTTAATAAAAATAAAAAACAACTCAATGCAACAACCGACCCTAATTATGCATCAGGCAATGAGTCGAACCAATGTATTTATCACCCTTTGGGCAGCTACGAAGAGTTTTCGTACAATTTTAAATACAAAAGCTATTTCGTAGAAATAAATTTCAAATGATTCATGCTTTCAACACAAGGCAAAACACTTACAAGCTATATGTTAAGTAAAATATCTTCCGGCAATCGATTTTTAATCACTTCTGTCCTATTGTTCACTTTTTTTTCTATCGGTTTGAAGCTTTTTTTCGCCAACAACCACTTAACCATTGCCAATAACGCCTCTACTTCGCTGCTTGTTTCTGCCATATTTCTTGCTATCAGCATGATATCTGCGCTTTGCATCTTTTTGCCCAGACCTTTGAAAAGCGTATTGACAACCGAGAACATCGTCAACACAGTGCTCTTGATTCTATTGTTTGCAACCCTGTTTAACACAACAGCATCAGCAATAGTCACATTTTTGTTCCTTGTATTTACAATTAGTATGGCTATTGTAAAAAAGAGCAAATTCAGTTTCCATCCGCTTTTGGGAGTGATGATGGCCTATTATGGATTTCAATTGATAGGATTATTGTGGACAATAGACATAGATGAAGGAATCAAATTCATAGATAAAGGACTGTCATTCATAATCATACCTCTTGGATTCAGCCTTTTATCAATTACATCGCAGCAACGGGACAAAGTATTACTCTTCTTTATCCGGTTTTTAATCGTTTTTTTGCTGATGGGAATGTTAGGCTATCTTTTTCAGGTGTATTTCCACGACCTGAGTTTTTGGGTAGGATTCGGAACCGAAAAGGTATACTTCCCCTTGTCGCCCGAACTTGATACCGTGTATGAGCAAATACTTGTTGGGTCGGGATACGGACATCCGGCTTACACTTCTCTCATCTTCGTCACGATGATTCCTGTGAGTTTCTATTTATGGAGCAAAGAAAAGAGTAATAAACTAAAATTATCGAACACAGAGCTTTTTGCATTCCTGTTTTTATCTGCTATTGTCATTTTCATTATTAAAAGCAGGATCGGATTTTTAATGTATCCATTCGGTCTGTTTTTGTCTGTTTTATTCCTTCTCAGGAAAAGCAAAGTACTACCTTATATACTCTTCTCCCTGATCTTTTTAGCAGTAATAGCTGCAATTATGATTTATAAAAACAGGACTGATTTTTCGTTTATGACTGATCCTATTCGTGAGAATATATATAGCTATGTAGTGAATTACATTAAAGCTCATCCACTCACAGGCACAGGTACAGGCAGTATGAGACTCGAGCTTATTCCTACTGTGAATCAGGCTGTAAATGCACACAATCAGTTTATTGGGGAATTATTCCATTTGGGAATCGGTGGATTGCTTATTTTCATAATCCTAATGACAAGAATTTTACATTACGGAATTATAAAGCGCAACTACATACTGCTATACTTTATACTTATCTTCACATTCCTAATGATGACAGAGATGCCTTTGGCAATACAAAAGGGAGTTAGTGCTTTCACCCTGTTTTGCTGTTTGTTTGCACGGCCCGATTGGGAAATTGAAGCCGGAAATTATGCAGAACAAATTAATATTACTCCGAAAAAAGCTTAAAACAGTATGCCAGCATTGATCCCAAAATTCATCGCCACAGCATTGCCATAGTACGAAAATGGTTGTGAGTCGACAGTCTCAATGAGCTGAGACGAAAATGCCTGATAAGAAGAAAATCCTCCAACAAAAACAGTTGTTTTCGCTGAAAAAGAGCGTTGAATGCCAGCTGAAATTCGGGTGTATAAACCTCCTGAATGTTCCTTGCCCACAGCAAAGGAGTAACCTCCATCAAAGAGAAAGAAAGGAGAATTTGGTTGTGTACTGAAATTATTTTTAATTCTGAAAAAAACAGGAATAAAACTAAAAGGTTCGCTTCCCGAAGGCCGTATGAAGGACATAATACCTGTACCAATGCCTATAAAAAGAGTTTTATCGGCGAGCAATTGCCTGCCGAACGAAAGAGAAATTTGGCCCAAAGGAGCTGCATTAAACTTATTTTTAGCTAAGCCTACAGCTCCGGCAATTTCAAGCATTCCGCTTAGTTGCTCATTACCAACAGCATTACTCATCTTCTCTGAATTGATGTGACGCAAAGCATCAGCAACGCTGACTTTTTCAATAGATTTTATTTCGCTTACCGGGAACTGAAAACGCGCCCCATCCTGCGTCTTCATCATTACAAGTTCATCATTACGTAGCAGCACCTCGCCAAAATAAGCTTCGCCACTCCGAAGCAGCACTTTATCAACTTCTGTATTTTGTGAAAAAGCGTTGTTCCAACATAAAACTACGACAAAAAGAAAGACAACACATTTTTTCATTATTTCCGGCATAAATAAACACTACAACAAGTTGCTGAATTTTTGGAGGAAAACATCGGCATCTTCTTTTGAAAGACAAAGAGGAGGCAACAAACGAATTGTACTTGTTCCGCTCACGCCTGTAAAGATCTTATGCTCGAATAAAAGTTTGGAACGCAATTCTTTTACAGGTTGCTCAAATTCAATTCCAATCATTAGTCCCAAGCCCCTGACTTCCTTCACCTGAGTTAATTTTCGCAATTCATTCAGCAGATAATTTCCTGTTTCGAGGGCATTTTCCACAAGGCGCTCTTCTTTCATCACATCCAGCACGGCAATGGCTGCAGCACAAGCCAAATGACTTCCACCAAAAGTAGTTCCCAGTAACCCAAACGATGGTTCGAAAGCCGGACTGATAAGCACTCCACCGATTGGGAAACCATTGCCCATACCTTTGGCTACAGTGATGATATCAGGGCGAATGCCTGCATATTGATGCGCAAAGAATTTTCCGCTACGTCCGTACCCCGACTGAATTTCATCCAGAATAAGCACAGTTCCTGTTGCCCTGCACGCATCGCTTAACTCACACAAAAATTGATTTTCAGGCACCTGAATGCCGCCAACTCCCTGAATACCTTCAATAATAACAGCACAAACATCCTCGTTTTTAAGCGAATTGCGCACAGAAGCAATATCATTTAAAGGCAAAAATTCCACATCAAACCCTTCATTGATCGGCGCTACTATTTTAGGATTATTTGTCACTCTCACAGCAGCCGAAGTACGTCCGTGAAAACTTTTGTCGAAAGCAATTACTTTGCTTCTTCCATTATGAAACGATGCAAGTTTCAATGCATTTTCGTTGGCCTCAGCTCCCGAATTAATCAGGAACAAAGAGTAGTCTTCGTAACCTGACATTTTACCGAGTTTATCTGCAAGCTCTTTCTGAAGACTATTCTGAACTGAGTTTGAGTAAAAAACAAGCTTCTGTGCTTGTTCATTTAACTTATTCACATAATAAGGATGAGAATGCCCGATCGAAATCACAGCATGCCCACCATATAAATCGAGGTACTCATTTCCTTCATTATCATAAGTTCTACAACCCTTACCTTTGGTAATTTCGATATCGAAAAGCGGATATACATCAAATAAATTCATTATTTCTATATTTTAAAAAGATAAATAACAACCGATCAGATTTAGGAGAGCGAAATCATCCAAACAAGATAGACAGTATAAACAAGTAACAACAATGCACCTCCCCAGCGCTTTATACTATGTTTTTTATTTGTCGACACAAAAAGCAATACCAACAAACTACCAAGCGCCGCAACCAACAAGTCTGCATAAATATTTTTATATGCCGGCAACGGACGAATAATGGCACTTATCGACAAAATAAAAAACACGTTGAAAATATTGGATCCTATAACATTACCTAAAGCAATATCAGAGTTTTTTTTGAATGCAGCTACTGCCGAGGTTGCTAATTCGGGTAGAGAAGTGCCTAAAGCTACAATTGTCAGGCCAATAACAGCCTGACTAACTCCCCAGGAAACAGCGATAGATGTTGCAGCGGGCACAATGAGTTGAGCTCCGAGGATCAAACTTCCCAGTCCACCAAGTATCATAATAGAGGCCAACCATATTTTCATTGGTTTTATATCCTCTTCTACCGCAGTTTCGGGATGCTTAATTGCTTTACGAACTGTAACGACCATAAACCAAATAAAGAAGGCCAATAATACGAGTCCTCCTATCTGAGTTAACACATTATCAGTTACCAACAAAAGCAACAAAATAACTATAGGTGCCAAAAAACTCAACGGAATATCGAACCGACGTGAACTAAGTTGCGATGAAATAGGATAGACCAAAGCCGCAAAGCCTAAGATGACATAAATATTTATCATATTGCTGCCTATTATATTCGTAAGCGCTATATCAGTGGTTCCATCGCCCAAAGCTGCCACAAGGTTCACTACCAACTCAGGAGCAGAAGTACCAAATGCAACGACCGTAAGGCCAATTATCAGGTTGGATACGTTAAATCGTTTAGCCAGGCCCGATGCTCCTTCCACTAAGAAATGAGCTCCGGCAATAAGAACTGTAAATCCTATTAAAATTAATATATAATCCATTATTATTTTTATTATAAACAAAAAGTTAAATTATACAACTACAAGTTTGAATCCTGCAAATGCACTTTGGTTATTAAACGTTTAGAGAAACTTCATTCAGGGCTTCGACAACATTAATGATATAATCACCTGTTTTTTCGCATTCTACAATAATGTCCATATAAGTAACACTTGCCTGATAATCATATTTATTGTCCTTCACATCCGAAATATTCTGGAGTTTCAGCTGATTTCTGAAGTTATTTATTTCAGCTTCGATGTTCACCGATCGGTTAAACTCATCGTTGCTTACATGATTGTTTTCCATAGCTTCTTTCATCTGATGAATTGCACCTTCGACCAAATTCATCATCAAATCGATATTTGCATCCATTTCCTTAGTGTAAACAGCTTTAGTATCGCGCTTCCGAACGATTGTTCGTCCGATATTAAAGCAACCATCGCTTACACTTTCAATTTCGGAAACAACTCTCAACATTGTCTGTATTTGATGCTTACTCTCTTCGCTCAGACGTCCGTCAGTTACTTTCGTAAGATAACGGGCAATCTCTACCTCCATTCTGTCACTTATACTTTCATATTTCTCAATCCGGCTAAACTTCTTAACAAACTCATTCTCGTTTTGTTCGTAATACAATTCGCGTGTAATTTTGAACATTCGCTCTGTTCGCTCAGCATATACTTTCAGCTCTTTCCATGCCTGAAGGATAGACAGTTCGGAAGTTGACAACATTCCTGTAGAAATATACTGAAGCTGAAATTCTTCGTCGGTGGCTTTTTTCTTCACAACAAATGTTACTATTTTGGCAATAATCTGAGTAAACCAGATCATTATAAATGTATTGATCAGGTTAAACATAGTGTGGAACAACGATAAGCCGTACGAAGTAGCAATTTGATAATTCTGAAGTTGTTGCTGTAAAGCCAATTGTTCGGTATTAAGCGATTTACTGTCCGAATTAATCAAATCTAATGTGTGAGCGTCGAGGCCAGTAGTAAAATGAGTCAGTTGAGTCGGATCGCCGGGACCAAATTCGGTAACAAGCCAGGTAATCATATTTATAAACGGGTAGAACAGGAAAAGCATCCAAACAACGCCGAAAACATTAAAAGTAGTATGCGCCAGCGCTGCACGTTTAGCAGACACATTGGCCGGAATAGCTGCTATATTTGCCGTGATAGTAGTTCCGATATTTTCGCCAAGCACCATAGCAGCACCTAAATCATAGCCTATCCAACCTTTACTTACCATCACAAGTGTAATAGCCACAGTAGCACTCGAAGATTGAACCACAACAGTAAGGATACTACCAATAGCCAGGAATATCAATACCGAACCAAAGCCTGATTGTGTATACTGAGTTAGAAATTCCAGCATTTCAGGATTGCTCTTGAGATCAGGAACTGAATTTTTTAGCATTTCGAGCCCCATAAACAAAAACGCAAAACCAAGAATGAATTCACCTATGGATTTGCGTTTACTTTTTGCTGAAAAAATAAAAGGAATGGACAGCGCAATAAGAGGAATGGAAAACGCTGCTATACTGACTTTAAACCCAAAAAGAGAAATGATCCAGGCAGTAACGGTGGTTCCGATATTGGCACCCATAATCACAGTGATGGATTGCAGTAAGGTGAGCAACCCAGCATTTACAAAACTCACCACCATAACGGTAGTTGCCGATGAAGATTGAATCAGTGCTGTGATAAAAAGCCCCGTAAGCACACCTGCAAAACGGTTTTTGGTCATAGTTGCCAATAACGAGCGTAACTTGTTTCCGGCTACTTTTTGTAGCCCTTCACTCATTATTTTCATCCCGTACAGGAACAGCCCCAACGAGCCGACCAAAGTAAGAAAATCAAAAAAAGAATAATTCATAAATCATTGATGTTGATTGATAGCTGCAAAAGTAACTTAAAAATACGTACCTTCAAATAAGGACATTTAAAAAAAATAGCTATTTTTACAACGCAAAGCAGAAAGCAACAAAAAAAAATTAGATTTCAATGAGTAAAGAGGTAACTATATATTGCAAAAACACCAAATCATATCACAACTATCCATTGGGCATTTCATTGATTGAGATTTACAATGATTTAGGTATTGAACTTAAAAACAAGGTAGTTGCAGCACGGGTGAATTACAAAGTGGAGGATTTGAATTTTTTGATATACAAACCTAAAGATGTTGAATTTATTGATTTAAGTACCCCTTCGGGCATGAGAGTATACGTTCGCAGCCTGAGCATGGTTTTGTCACTGGCAATTACCGAGCTTTTCCCTGAGTCAACATTACGCATCGAACATCCTATTTCGAAAGGATACTACTGTGGTCTCGATAATTTTGATAAAGCCATAACTCCTGAAATCATTGAAACCATCAAAGCCAAAGTGAATGAAATCATTCAACAGGGACGAAAAATTGTTTGCGAAGAAAAACAAACGATGGTTGTTAAAGAGCTTTTTTCGAAACAAAAAAATCAAAAGGACAAATTATCTCTTTTCGAAACACTCGGCAATCCATATTGTCGGTTCTTCAGAATCGACGACTATATCGACTATTACAATGGAGTACTTTTACCATCTACAGATTATTTAGGGCTGTATGATCTGGTTCCATACTACGATGGTATGCTGCTTTGCGTTCCCAACAGGGAAAACCCTGAGATTTTAGAAGATGTCGTTATGCTACCCAAGATGTATGATATTTTCAAAGAATATATGGGTTGGAACAAAATCATGAAGCTCAATAATGTTGGTGAATTTAACGTTGCCTGCAAAAATAATCAGTCCTTTAATCTCATCAAAGTGTCGGAAGCTCTTCACGAGAAAAAAGTAGCTTTGATAGCCGATATGATTGAAAAACGAGCCGAAAAAGTAAGGTTTGTACTTATTTCCGGACCTTCATCTTCAGGAAAAACAACTTTCAGCAAACGTCTTTCCATCCAGTTGATGGTGAGCGGACTGAAGCCGGTCACTCTTTCGCTAGACAACTATTTTGTAAACCGTGAGGATACGCCGCTCGACGAAAACGGTGAGTGGGATTTTGAACATCTGCACGCTTTGGACCTCGAACTTTTCAACCGCCATCTGAAACAACTACTGAATGGAGAGGAAATTGAAATCCCGTTTTTTAATTTCGAAGATGGAAAGCGTTATTTCAAAGGCGAAAAACTTAAATTAGAAAACGATAGCATTTTATTATTGGAAGGCATTCATGCCTTAAATCCGGAATTAATACCGGACATACCTCAGACTTTCACTTTCAAAATCTATGTTTCGGCTCTCACCACCATATCTATCGACAATCACAACTGGATACCGACTACCGACACCCGTCTGTTACGTCGCATCATTCGCGATTACCGTTTCCGCAATTATTCTGCCCGCGAAACAATTGCGCGCTGGCCAAGCGTAAGACGTGGTGAAGAAAAATGGATCTTCCCATTTCAGGAAAATGCAGATGTTATGTTTAACTCAGCCTTGTTGTTTGAACTGGCAGTACTGAAAAAACACGCGGAACCTATTCTTGCCGAAGTACCTAAGTTTTGTGATGAATACACCGAAACTCACCGACTTATTAAGTTTCTGAATTACTTTGTATCAATCCCCGAAAGAGAAATTCCACCAACCTCATTGTTGCGCGAATTTGTGGGCGGAAGTAGCTTCAGGTATTAATACCGACTTAAAATTTCCGAAGAATAAAAAAAACACTGACAATTGTAAAATTGCCTATTATATTGTTGTATTCACAAAAAACGGGATGGATTCACTTTTTCATCATTACTCGGTGCATCTATGTAACTCTGTATCAACTCAAGAAATATGCATTTATGCTGCGGAATACTACAAGTTATTCCGCAGCTATAGCAAAGTAAGTTCACATCAGTTTTATTTACCCTTCTCGCCGAACAAAAACCTTATTCTTGCTCTTATATACAAATACATAAGAACAAAAACATATAAAGATAACTTTATTAAACCTGAAAAATGAATACAATAGCAGGACACATAGTAGATGTGGTAGCACGCCAAATAAAAAAAGGAATTCTTTACATCGATGGAGGGAAAATCGTAAATTTTGAAGCTTCAGAAGCTGTACCTGACCAGTATATTATTCCCGGCTTTGTGGATGCACACATCCATATTGAGAGCTCCATGATGTTACCATCTGAGTTTGCGCGTTACAGTTTGCCATGCGGCACAGTCGCCTGTGTTTGCGATCCACACGAAATAGCCAATGTATGTGGTATATCCGGTGTAAATTACATGATAGAAAATGGCAAAAAATCGCCACTCAAATACTACTTTGGTGCTCCTTCGTGCGTACCTGCTACACCTTTCGATTCTTCCGGAGCCATCCTCGATGCCGAAGCAGTGAGTAAGTTGCTCGAACGCGACGACATTTACTTCCTTGCCGAAATGATGAACTATCCGGGCGTTATTGAACAAGACGAACAGGTACATTTAAAACTCCGGGCAGCTCATAAATACAACAAGCCCATCGATGGACATGCTCCGGAACTTACGGGCGAAGGCCTGATCGCTTATGCTTCGGCTGGCATCACAACCGACCACGAGTGCATGACGATTGCCGAAGCTGAAGCTAAAATTGCGCTTGGCATGAAAGTCCTCATTCGCGAGGGTAGCGCTGCTAAAAACTTCGACGATTTACTTCCTCTACTCCAGAAGTACAGCGACGAAATCATGTTCTGTTCCGACGATAAACACCCTGATGATTTAATTAAAAACGGACACATAAACACCCTTGCCCGCCGTGCTGTAGCTGCAGGATACGATCCATTGGATGTATTGCGTATCTGCTCACACAATCCGGTTCGGCACTACAAACTCGATGTAGGACTTCTCCAGCAAGGAGACGATGCTGATTTTCTGGTGGTCAATAATCTGACGGATTTTGACGTACAACAAACCTATATACGCGGGGTGAAAGTTGCTGAAAATAACGTAGTGCTTTTTCCACGTTATATTCCGAATAAACTGATCAACAACTTTAAAGCCGCGCCGCTAATCCCTGAACAACTTCGCGTCCAACCTTCGGGCGATCAACTGAAAGTAATAGTGGTGGACGATGGACAGCTGTTTACGCACAGTGAATTGGTAGTTCCTAAAATCGACAACGACAATGTTATTTCAGACACTACAAACGATGTACTCAAATTGGTGGTTTACAATCGCTACCGGAATATAAAACCTGCTATAGGATTTATTAAAAACATTGGACTTAAACAGGGAGCTCTGGCTTCCACTGTTTCGCACGACAGCCATAATATAGTTGCTGTAGGCACCTCTGACGAAGAAATTGTGTCGGCAATCAATCATATTATAGAGAGCACTGGTGGCATTCTGGCTTGCAACAAAGACAAAGTTTTGCTACTTCCTTTGCCTGTTGGTGGTTTAATGTCGGCCGAAGAAGGGCACTTAATTGCCAAACGATACGAGGAGCTTGATGCCACAGTAAAACAAATGGGCTCTCAACTGAAAGCTCCTTTTATGACTGTTGCATTTATGTCGCTGCTTGTAATTCCAAAACTCAAACTTAGCGATCAGGGATTGTTCGATGGGCGAGCCTATGCTTTCACTGATCTAATGCTATAGTATTCGGCAATAAAAAAGTCAGTTCAGAAAAACACTGAACTGACTTTTTTGTTATGTTGCAAAAATTGCAGTTTACCTGGAAATACCTCTGTCGCCTTGCAGCTTAATTTGTTTTGGCGCTACCGACGCACTACTTGTTGTGTAATCGTACGTTAACTGATAAGTAGTATTTCCACCCGAAAATTCATTTGTATGAATCACAAGTTCCACCTTATTTCCAGGTGTTTGGCGCAACGATCTGATATTGAACGAAGCCATTCCCCACTGATTGTAAGTTGGTGCATCGCCATTGTCGTTGTGACGGAACTCAAGATGCACTTTTCCATCTGTATAGGTTTTCGATGCATCCGACACCAAATTGATAAAGTGCGTACGGTTATATCCCGGATAAACGAACTCTACATTGAGGTAGTCTCCACCAACCCATATATCGCCAATGCTGATTTTATCGTTACCGATACTATCCTGTGTGGCTGGGGTAATATTAAAAATTCCCTTCGTCAACACCTCGTACACATCATTTACTCTCACTGTATACTTATATGTACTGCTTTGAGGCGCGCCAGCAAGAATACTGTAATTCACAACAATGCGTTGTCCGTCTTTAGGGCGATAATAAGCCAGAGCCGATGATTTTACCCACATACGTTCCTTTTTATCGGTCAAAAAGTAGAAATCTGTTTTTTGATCCGGATTATCAACAGTGGCAATATCAAGCAACTGCTCTTTCTGGTTATCATTCAAAACATCATCGTTGCATGCTATTAAAAATGGAAACAGCAATACAATAAAAAGAAGCTTTTTCATACACGTAAATTTATTTTTAATTATTTGATTTACTGTATTGATGTTACAATCTGAGAATATGTTGCAAACCAAATTTCAAAAAAATGCTAACTAACTCAAAAAAATGAAAACTCTCAATTTACTTCCTCTCGAAAAGACTTCCTATCTCCTCATCATCATATGCATTAAACCACCTCCGTTTTTCACATTGGAGAATCCCAACTGCTGTAAAACCTGCTGTCCATAAGCCGAACGTGCTCCCGAAGCACAATAAAGTGTTATATCACGATTTTTATCACCCAATTCGTTTATTCTGTTAGGCAATTCGTCCAAAGGAATGTTTACAGCTCCGGGGTAAGCGCCCCCATAGAATTCACCTGTACTACGCACATCAACAATCAATGGTTCGTTTGATACTGTTTTCGAAGTAGCAGCGCTTTGTGTATTTCTGCGTGCCATCATCGACGAAAGCCCGCCACCATTGGTTACATTTGTATACCCCATCTGCATCAACATACGTTGCGCATAAGCCGAACGTCCTCCTGAGGCACAATATACAATTATTTCACGATCAGGATTTTCTCCAAATTCGGCACGTCTTGTCATTAAATCATCCAAAGGAATATTGATTGCATCCGGATAAGCACCACTTTTGAATTCCTGTACCGTACGCACATCCACCACAAGCACTGAATTCCGATTCACATCAGCCGCCTTTACTTCTTTCACTTCCTTAACTTCTTTTACATCAGTCTCCTTCTCGACTTTTTTTGCTTCAATTGGCAAAAGATGAATTTGAATATTTTTAAATCCTATGGCGCGTGCATGGCGTTGCAATGACGTATGACCGCCTGAGATATTTGTAACATTAGTAAAACCAGCTCCCACCAATGTACGCAATGCCTGATGACCTTTTTTACCAGTTTCATCATAAACAATTACAGCTTTTCCCGAAGGGATCGAACCAAGTTGCTCCGGCAACAATTCCAATGGTATATGAATAGCACCGGCAATATGACTTTTCTGAAATGCAAAAACATCTCTTACATCGACAAAAACAGGCGCTTTTCCATTTACAAAATCATCAAGTTCGGTTGCCGTAACCGATGGACTAAAGCCTGACATTCTATTCTCTGCAGTAAATGCAGCCATATTCATGGCGTCGTTGGCAGTACCAATGGGTGGTGAATAGGCAAAATCGATATCGGACAAATCGTTTACTGTTAATCTGGCAGCCGTTGCAGTGGCAATAATATCAAGGCGCTTATCTGCACCTTTATAGCCAACCGTTTGTCCACCTAAAACAAGTCCGGAATTTTTATCATAAACCAACATGGCAGTAACAGTTTCGGCACCAGGAAAATAGGAAGTATGATGTTCTTTGTGAACAACAACTGCATCAGCATCATAGCCTAAAGCGCGGGCTTGTTTCAGGGACAAACCTGTTGTTCCGGCAACCGCTTCGAATACGCGCACCACCGATGTACCGAGTGCACCTTTGTATGCATGATTGCCTCCCAAAGCATTCTCGGCGGCAATACGCCCCTGACGATTGGCCGGACCAGCCAATGGGATGCGCACTTTTTTGCCATTCACTCTGTGTTCAATCTCCACCATGTCGCCGGCAGCAAAAATATCGGCATCAGATGTCTGGAGTTGTTGGTTCACAAGCAGACCTCCAGCTTCACCTATTTCAAGTCCTGCATCTTTAGCCAGTTGCAAAGTAGGTCGTACCCCAATTGATAACAACACCATATCAGCGTCCAACTCTTTACCATTATCAAGTTTTACCGATTTGGTATGTATTTCGGTCACTCCGGCATTGGTATGAATACCTACGCCATAGGACAACATTTCATTTTCGATAAACCCGGCCGTTTCAGGCTCCATTATAGCCATTACGTGAGGCATCATTTCTACAACACTAACTTTCAATCCTCGCTTAACCAATGCTTCAACCATTTCGAGGCCAATAAAACCACCTCCAACAACTACCGCAGTTTTTGGTTTTTTATCATTGATAAAGCCAGATATTTTATCCATGTCGTTCAGCGTCCATAGCGTAAACACATGATTTGAATCGGCTCCTGGCAAAGTTGGTTTAATTGGGCGACCGCCCTGCGCTAAAATCAATTTTGTATATTCAAAAGATTTTTCTTTACCATCCTGAGCATTCACAGTTTTAATTTTATGTGCTATTCTATCAATAGATGTTACTGCTGTATTGACATAAACATCAACATTATATTGTTCTTTGAAACTTTCAGGGCTTTGCAGGATCAGTTTCGAGCGACTCTCAATATCTCCTCCTATATAATAAGGCAAACCACAATTGGCAAACGAAATATCCGGCCCTGCTTCAATCATTGTAATTTGTGCAGTTGGCGAGATACGACGGGTTTTGGCAGCTGCCGTTGCCCCTGCTGCAACTCCTCCGATAATCACTATCTTTTCCATATATTTTACTTTATAACTTTTGAAATTATTTTTATTAGTTGATTTTCCTTTCTAATGAGCTCCAGCTTCCTCCGTTGTACACATTTACATATCCCCTGGAAGTTAAAAGTCCTTTAGCTGATGCACTTCTCATTCCCGATGCACAACAGGTAATAATAACATTATTCTTATCTTTAAGTTTGTTCAGGTTTCCTGCCAATTGCTCCACCGGGATATTTATTGAACCTTTGATATGACCTGAAGCATACTCTCCTTTGGTACGCACATCTAAAATTACCGCACCACCCTTTACTAACTCCGAAAAATCCACACCTGGTTTAAAACCAAATAATTTACTTATCAAATTAAACATATAATACATTAATTTTCAATGAATATCAATACCAATTCTCATCTTCCATCATTCTGTTTTAGCACAACTTTCTGAAAGACGCTGCAAAGGTAATTGTTTTATTTTAAATTACAATAGTATCACCAATAAATTATTATAATATCACCAATAATTTTATTATCTTTGCAACGAAATTGATATTACAATCAAAAAAACATCAGTTAATTATGCTATTCAAAGAAGATATAAGTATTGAAAAAGCACAGGAGCTTTTCATCGACAGCGAGAAGGTGCTTCAGTTTATTGCCGAAATAAAATGGAAAAAAGGATTTGCATGCCGTAATTGTGGTCACACTAATTATTGCGATGGAAAAACCCCTTACTCGCGCCGCTGTACAAAATGCAAAAAAGAAGAATCAGCAGCCGCCAACACCATATTTCACAACATAAAATTTCCGATCAACAAAGCATTTTACATTGCCTACAATGTATGTGTACTCGGCAGTGACTTATCGACATACAACTACTCCGATCAACTCGGGCTTAACCAAATGACTTGCTGGAAGTTCAGAAAAAGAATTCAAAATTGCATTACAAAACTGGAATACACAGAGAAGAATAAAATTCAAAACATATTGTTATCGGAATATAAATAGTTTTGTTAACTTTGAACTTAAATTCAAATCAGAAAACAATGAACACAAAAGCTATTTTTAAAACATTGATTATGTGCGCTTTTCTAATCACATCGTTCAAGGTTGACGCTCAGGACTGGGCTAACCTGAAACGTTATCAGGCAGAAAACGCCGAGTTGAAAACCCCTGAAAAGCATGAGAACAGAGTTGTTTTTATGGGAAATTCAATCACACAAGGCTGGGTGGAAACACGGCCTGAATTCTTCAAAAACAATGCATATATAGGCAGGGGCATAAGTGGTCAAACTACGCCGCAAATGCTGGTTCGTTTCCGCCAGGATGTGATTGCCCTTCAACCAAAAGCAGTTGTTATACTGGCAGGCACCAATGATATAGCCGGAAACACTGGCCCTTCGACACTCGAAATGATCATTGACAATTTAGCCTCAATGGCCGAAGTTGCTCGTGCCAACAATATAAAAGTGATTTTGTGTTCGGTCCTTCCAGCCTACGATTATCCATGGAAGAAAGGAATGGAACCCCACATCAAGATTCCGAAACTTAACGAAATGATCAAAGCATACGCAGCACAAAAGGGCTTCGATTACCTTGACTTTTTTTCGGCTATGAATGATGGGAATAATGCAATGAAAGCTGAATACAGTTACGATGGTGTACACTGCACAGCTCAAGGATACGAAGTAATGGAGAAACTGGTGCAGCCAGCCATTACAAAGGTTTTGAAAGCAAAAAAATAAAAAAAACAAAGAGCCATAAAAATTTTTATGGCT
>JAYFRI010000293.1:0-17177 GCA_034926015.1 Paludibacter sp.
CATAAGGCATGTTATTTAATCGAGCTTCAATTTCCTCGGGGAATATATTCTGCCCGCTCGCCCCCAATATCATTGTTTTATTGCGTCCACGTATAAATATATTGCCATCGGCATCAACAGTTCCAAGATCGCCGGTATGCAACCACCCGTCTTCATCAAGAATGGAGGCTGTAGCCTCAGGATTGCGGTAATAACCAGACATTACATTTTCACCTCTTACACAAATTTCGCCTATACCCGTTTCAACATCCGGCTGAATTATCTTTACCTCCATAATGTCGAGAATCTTCCCTGCTGATTTAGGCACAAAATCTTTTTTATTTGAATAACTCACCAAAGGAGCACATTCGGTCATTCCGTATCCAATGGTGAACGGAAATTTTATTTTATGAAAAAACTCTTCCACCTCAGCATTCATGGGCGCACCACCAACCACAATTTCCGAAAACTCTCCTCCGAATGCATCTACAAGTTTTTTACGGATTTGCGCAAGCACAGGCTGATCGAGAAAAGGAACACTGAGCACCCAACGCACGGATGGCTTGGCCAATAAAGGTTGGATTTGTTTCTTATATATTTTCTCAATAATCAGGGGAACACAGAAGATAACACTTGGTTTCACTTCGGCAAAAGCATTCAGGAGCACTTTAGGCGAAGGTGTTTTGCCAATAAAATGAATATGACTACCTGCGCAAACAGGCGTCAGGAAATCGAAGGCACAACCATAGGCATGCGCCAATGGCAAAAACGAAACAATACGATAGCCAGGCCCCACAAGTTTAGTGCGGAAACCAAAAGTTATATTTCCGGCCAGCGCATTTCCGCTCGTCATCACGCCCTTACTAAAACCTGTTGTACCTGATGTATAATTGATGGATACAATTTCACTGTTCGGCTTGTCGATATATCTTACATGGTCTCTGTGGAAACCATTGCTGTATTTTGCATGAAAAAGACTATTGATATAATCGGGCTGCAGATATTTAACCACCAACTGCTCATGAACAACAGTTTCAACCGATTCGGGTTTTGACTCCTTGTTGAGCAATGTAATACAATTAAACTGTGTGAGCGAAAACACAGCTTTTACTGTTGTCAGCTTTTCTTCTTCAAGATTCTCCCAGATATTATCACCCACAAAAAGAAGTTTCGATTCGGAATGATTTGTAATATGATGAACATCATTCGGGTTAAAATCCTGCAAGATAGGCACAACAATAGCTCCATAAGTAATTGTTGCAAGATAAACCACAGCCCAGTTTGAATTATTCCGTCCGATCAGTGCTATTTTGTCATTTGGTTCGATCTGACATTGATCGAATAAAATATGTAAACGCGCCACCTTCTTTGCAATATCGGCATAAGTAAGTGTAAGTTCTTCGCCATAATTACTGAAGCCAGGTAAATCCCAGTTGTTTCTGAAAGAATCCTCAAATAATCGGATAAAATTTTCTTGTATCATGCGTTGTGTGTTTTCTGTAAATGTTGATATAACATGCAAAAATAACCAAATAATACACAATCAACATTTTTATGTGCAATAATTTGAGTTTTGAATTAAAATTTTAGATTTTTTATACGAAAAAACAATACAATATAGTTTTTGAGCTTGAATTATAAGATCGTACTTTATTTAAAACAATAATTTTATAAAAAATGTCTATCTTTGTGACCTATAAAAAAGCGTCAATTATTAACGCATTTATTCAAAAACACAACTGAAAATTAAACAATTGACTATATGAACATTTCGTATAACTGGCTGAAACAATACATTAACATCAACATTACACCCGATGAATTATCAAAAGCATTGACATCAATAGGCCTTGAGGTAGGTGGAGTTGATGAGGTTCAAACCGTAAAAGGAGGCTTGGAAGGCTTGGTAATTGGCGAAGTGCTTACCTGCACGAACCACGAAAATTCAGACCATTTACACGTTACAACTGTGAATGTTGGCACTGAAGAAGCTTTACAAATTGTTTGCGGTGCACCTAACGTAGCTGCCGGCCAGAAAGTGGTAGTTGCTACTGTTGGCACAAAACTTTATTCAGGCGAAGAGAGTTTCACGATTAAACGCTCCAAAATACGTGGCGTAGAATCGATGGGAATGATTTGTGCCGAAGATGAAATTGGTATCGGTACCAGTCACGACGGGATTATTGTTCTTCCTGCCGATGCGGTAGTTGGAACTTTAGCCAAAGATTATTACGGAATAAAGAGCGATTTTTTATTAGAAGTTGACATCACGCCTAACCGCGTCGATGCAGCATCGCATTACGGAGTGGCACGCGATTTAGCTGCATTTTTTGCATTAAAAAATCCGGCTATTCAACTTACGAAACCATCAGTTGAGGCTTTTAAAGTTCAAAACACCAACCTCACCATTCCTGTAACAGTTGAAAATACCGAAGCTTGTCCGCGCTATTCTGCTGTAACAATTTCAGGCGTAAAAGTAACAGAATCACCTGAATGGTTGAAAAATGCATTGCTTGTTATCGGACTTCGTCCTATCAATAATATTGTTGACATCACCAATTATGTACTTCACGAATTAGGTCAACCGCTTCACGCTTTCGATGCTGATAAAATCGCTGGCAGCGAAGTTCGCGTAAAATGTATGCCCGAAGGCACTCCGTTCGTTTCGCTCGAAGGAACGGAACGCAAGCTGAATGCAGCCGACCTGATGATTTGCAACGCAGAAAAACCAATGTGTATTGGTGGCGTTTTTGGCGGCTTGGATTCCGGCGTAACAGAAACAACTCAAAACGTATTTCTGGAAAGCGCTTACTTCAATCCGGTTTCAATTCGTAAAACAGCCCGTCGCCATGGTTTAAACACCGACGCTTCGTTCCGTTTTGAGCGTGGTTGCGACCCAACCAACACCATTTACGTACTGAAACGCTGTGCTTTGCTTATTCAGGAAGTTGCCGGCGGAACTATTTCGAGCGAAATTGTCGACATTTATCCTCAGGAAGTGAAACCATTCGAAGTGGAAATTACTTTGCAGAAAATCAACTCGTTGATTGGTAAAGAGATTGGCAAAGAAAACATAGAAACAATTCTCGGAGCGCTGGAAATGAAAATTGTGAATCGTACCGAAGAAGGTTACACACTTCACGTACCGGCTTATCGCGTTGATGTACAACGTGACGTTGACGTGATTGAAGACATTTTGCGCATTTACGGCTACAACAACATTGAAATTGGAGAAAAACTGATGTCGAACCTGAGCTACAGCTCAAAACCCGACAGCCATAAACTTCAAAACTTAATCGCCGAACAGCTCACTGCTCAGGGCTTCAACGAAATTTTGAACAATTCGCTGACTAAAGGAGGATACTATACAGATTTAACATCCTTTCCCGGAGCTCACAGCGTGAAAATTATCAATGCGCTCAGTTCCGATTTGAATGTGATGCGTCAGACTTTACTTTTCGGTGGATTGGAAAATATTGCTTATAATGTGAACCGTCGGAATACTGATTTGAAATTCTACGAATTCGGCAATTGCTACTATTACAATGCCGATAACAAAAAAGAAGGCGAAACATTGTCTGCTTACGATGAAGATTTCCACCTGGCTATGTGGCTTACGGGCAACAAGCAAGCTCAATCGTGGACTGCGGCCGAGCAGAAATCAAGCATTTACGAACTGAAAGCATACATTGAAAACATTTTCCGCCGCTTAGGCTTTAATCTTCGCAAGCTGGTTACCGGAGAATATGCCGACGATTTATTGAGCGAAGCACTAACAGTGTACAGCGCGAGAGGAAATAAATTAGCCGTTTATGGATTCGTTCATCCAAAAATCCGCAAGGTAATGGACATTGATCAGGAAGTATTTTATGCCGACCTGAACTGGAACGCCATTCTTTCGGAGCTTGGCAAACACAAGGTTCAATATGCCGAAATTTCGAAATTCCCCGAAGTAAAACGCGATTTGGCGCTGTTGATTGACAAAAACGTGACTTTTGCCGAGATAGAGAAAATTGCTTACGAAACAGAACGCAAATTGCTTAAAAAAGTAACTTTGTTTGATGTTTACGAAGGAAAAAATTTGGAAGCAGGTAAAAAATCCTACGCTGTAAGTTTTATCCTTCAGGACGAAACAAAAACATTGACCGACGCTCAAATTGAAGGCATTATAAAGAAAATGCTTGGCAATTTCGAAAACAAACTCGGCGCAAAACTCAGATAGTTGATCATTTAATCAACAACTTCACTGAATCAACTTAAACTTTTCCCGGGTATTGTACTTAGGAAAAGTTTAATTTTATAAACGAATCAGACATTAAAATTTGATTCATGATTTTACAAAAAAATGGAAGACAAATCATTCGAAACTGAACTTTTGCATACCCCTTATGCAAAACCGGACGCATACAACGCTTTGAGTATGCCTGTTTACAATTCTGCTGCTTACGAATTTGATTCGGCGGAACAGATGGAATCGGCTTTCACCGGAAAAACATCCGAGTTTGCGTATTCGCGCATTACCAACCCAACGGTTCAGTATTTCGAGGACAGGATTAAAGCATCAACCGGAGCTGTGAGTGTAACCGCTTTAAATTCGGGCATGGCTGCCATTTCGAACGCAATGATAACAATAGCTCAAACAGGAAGTAATATTGTCACTTCGCGTCACCTGTTTGGTAACACCTATTCCTTTTTTGTAAACACGTTGGCAGCATTTGGAGTTGAGATCAGATTTTGCGACCTCACCAATCCCGATGAAGTTGAAACACAGATCGACAACAACACCTGCGCCATTTTTCTGGAAATCATTACAAATCCGCAAATGGAAGTGGCCGATCTGAACGCACTTTCGAAAATTGCAAAACAGAAAGAGGTGCCTTTAGTGGCTGATACCACAATCATTCCGTTTTGTGCTTTTAAAGCCAGCGAATTTGGCATTGATATAGAAATTGTATCGAGCACCAAATACATTTCGGGTGGTGCAACAAGCATTGGAGGTTTAATTCTTGACTATGGCAGCTTCGACTGGTCGTCGTCGCCCAAACTGCATACATTGGCTAAAGAATTCGGGCTAATGACATTTACAACGAAACTCAGAAAAGAAATTCATCGCAACCTGGGTGCTTACATGACTCCACAGGTGGCTTATATGCAAACGCTGGGGCTGGAAACCATGTCGCTCCGCTACGAGAAAGCAACTGCTAATTGTTTGGAATTAGTGCAGTTGGTAGCGCAATTTCCCGAAGTAGCATCGGTCAACTACACCGGATTGCCTGAGAACAAATACTTCGAATTGAGTACAAAACAATTTGGAGAACGCCCCGGAGCTATGTTTACTTTCGACCTGAGTTCCCGCGAAGCCTGTTTCAGCTTTATGAACAAGCTCAAACTTGTAAAACGCGCCACCAATTTGTTCGACAATAAAACGCTCGCTATTCACCCCGCCAGCACCATTTTTGGGACATTCACTCCCGAAGTGCGTAAAGCAATGAATGTATCGGACAAAACGATCAGAATTTCGGTAGGGTTGGAAGACGTGAAGGACCTGTATGCTGACTTTAAACAGGCATTACAATAACGGACATTTATTTCGGTATTTCCGCAAAAAAGGCTCAGCAATCATTTCGGTTGCTGAGCCTTTTGCAAAATTAAAAACACACACAAGCAAAGGTATTAGTCAGGTTTCCATTTATTTACAATATCTATAAACTGCGATCTGTATCCGTTAGGATCGAACGTTTTAGCCGTCGCGCCTAAGTTGAGCACCATTTGTTTATCGGCAGTGCCTTTGTGAGCCGACTGTTTCATTATCAATCCAAAAGCAGTGAGCGAAGCCGCGAAACGCATATTTTCGGAAGCCTGAGCCATTTGTTTTGGACTGCTATTGATGCTGTGTTGCAGCAAACGGCTTTGGCTTTCGCCCGGTTTTTTGTAACGGAAATCGAACTGCGCATAAGGTCCGGCAGATAAGTTGGTAGTTAACGCCACTTCGTAAAGGGCCGTAATTGTTTGTCCGGCACCAATCTCGCCGGCATCGGTGGAGTCGTTCACAAAATCTTCATTGTTCAGCGAACGGTTTTCGTAACCAATCAAGCGGTAAGAAGCTACTTTATCGGGATTGAAGGTGATTTGTATTTTCGAATCTTTGGCCACCGTATAGAATTTTGATTTTTCGTTTATAAACACTTTTACAAGCTCATCGGCGCTATCGATGTATTCATAATTGCCGTTACCATTGTTGGCGATTTGCTCCATCATATTGTCGTTCAGATTTCCGGTACCCACGCCCAAAACAGTTATATACACTCCCAATTCCCGTTTTTCTTCAATCAATTCAATCAACTCTTCGGTTGACGATGGGCCTACATTAAAATCACCATCCGAACCAATAATGATGCGGTTATTACCATTTTTAATAAAGTTTTTCTGCGCTATTTCGTAAGCCGTTATCAAACCCTGAGCACCCGCGGTAGAACCACCTGCACCTAATTTATCAATTGCTTTTTTTATTTTCGATTTTTCATCCCCATTTGTCGACTGGAGCAGCACTGCAGCCTCACCCGCATAAGTTACAATGGCCACTTTATCGTTATCCCTGAGCTGATCGGTCATTAATTTAAATCCCGCTTTGAGCACTTCAAGCTTATCGGGCGAACTCATTGAACCCGAAACATCAATCAGGAAAACAAAATTGGAATTGGGCATTTCATTTTCGGAAATTGATTTGCCTTTCATCCCCACGCGCATCAGATGATGTTCGGCATTCCAGGGGCAAACCGCAAGCTCCGAATTAAGCGCTACATTTTCATTATTTGTAGGGTTGGCATAATCGAACGTAAAATAATTTATAAACTCTTCAATGCGCACAGCGGCTTTGGGAGGCGTTTGACCGAGATGCATAAACCGACGCATATTGGCATAAGCGCCACCATCGGCATCGACCGAGAAAGTAGAAACCGGATGTTCGCTCACGCTGAAAAAAGGATTTTCTTCGTAATCCTTGTACTTTTCAGTTTCGACCGACTCATACATTCCATCCATAAACGAATAGTTCATTGAGTCATCATAACTCGTACAACTCCAAAACAGAAATACCGACACTGCAAAAAAACTGATTTTTTTAATTGTTTTCATATGCGCATTTTTGATGGTGAAAAATAGATTAGATGCTTTTAATTCCGCTTTTTGATGGAACTGTATTATTGAACAAAAAACATAAAATACAGATGCAACTCATTTAACTTTCGTTGCATAGGATATACAAAAACCGGCTGAATCTCCTTACAGAAATTCAGCCGGTTTATTTTTATTGGCACATTGACTTATTGGTACATTATTCCTCTTTCAGCTTCGCAAAATACATAGCAAATGAGCGATAAAGGAAGTGCGTCCATTTTCCGAAAGGAACAATGATCAATGCCCATTGAACCAACACGGTGAGGTGGAAAATATACAGCCATTTATTTGCTTCAAGCAGATCAAGGTCAATAAACAGGCGCACCAGAAAGGCGGTTAGGCCCATCAGGAACAACCATACTACAAAGAAAATATCGGAAGGTTGCGAGTGTTTGCTCACTTCTTTTTTAGCCTGAATACGTCAACGAACAAAATCGACAGTTACAACAAAAACGATGGCACTCATCACATAGCCTAAGATAATAACAAACAAATGTGGCGATGCAAACCAGTCCAAAACCACTGTAGTAAACAGCAAGGACAAGTAACCGATGACCAGAATAAAATGTTCGAACCAGCGGAACTGATTATCGTCGCAGCCCAGGGCCCGTTTCTGCGTAAACATGTGAATAAATAATTCGCCCATGCTTTTTACGTATTTGTCAAACGACACCTTTACTTTCGGTTTCAGAATAGTGAAGTACCACATACGTGCCACGTTGGGTAATAAAATAACCAATCCAACGGTTCCAATGGCTATCATTTCGAATAGGTGACCAAAGTGAACCATTTTCTCCAGTTCAAAACCAACCGACACAACGAACGCTATTACCCCAACGAATGTAAGAATAAAAGCTGCCAAACTAACGGGTAATGATTTGTAAAGAAGTCCCGAAAGACCTGTCCAGTCGTATTTTCCCGTAAGGTACCGACGCAGCGACATCATCAACTCACCCGGATTGGCCTCTTGCGGACAATGGGTGGAACATTCGCCACAGTAGTAACATTCCCAGGGTTTAAGAGATGCTTTGATATCTTCTTCGAGTCCAAGAGCGCTCAATCGCACCATTTCGCGCGGAAACGAATTGTCTTCGGTTGATAGTGAACAAACCGCTGTACAGTTACCACAGTTGTAGCAGGCGTTGAAGTTCACAGCACCATATTTGTTCAGTTCTTTTCCAAATGCAGGATTTATCTTTGCCATTATTTGTTCAATTTATACGTGTAATACTCGTCCATATCATCTACTTCACCGGTTTTTACGAAACCGTATTTCACCAGCGACATCAGATAATAAACCACTTCATCCGAAGGCATATTGAGCTTTTCGGTGAGTTGCTTAATTGTCAAATCTTCATCTTTCAATGCATCCAGTATCTGTTTTTTGATAGCGTTGAATGCTTTCAGATTTTCTTTGGCCTGCTCAGGGATTCCTCCCAGTTTCTCGCGCAGGTATTTTGCTGTTTTTCCTTTTTCTACTTCCATAACTTTGTTGATTCAACTTTTCCAAAGCTTAAAACTTTGGAAAAGTTAGTTTTATACAAGCGCATCAATCATACTCATTATTTCCTTGCTCGAGCAGGCAATCAGATTCACTGCATCGGGATCGCAAACCGGAGCACACATACCGCAACCTTTACAAACCGTATTGTTGATCTCTGCTATTGTTTTACCATCTTTCTCTACTTTCAGAATAGCATCGAAGGGACAAGCTGCCTCGCAAGCACCGCACCAGGTACATTTCTCAGGATCAATAGTCGCCACCAAAGGATCAGTTTCCAATTCTCCTTTACTTAGAATTGAATAAGATTTTGTTGCTGCCGAAAGTGCAGAATTGACTGACTCGGCAATGTTCTTGGGACCCTGACAAGTACCGGCAATTGTAATACCGTCGATAACCGTTTCCACCGGACGAAGCTTCATGTGCACTTCGTTGAAGAACTTATCACGTCCTTTCGGCAGTTTGAATAAACTTCCAATAGCGTTATTGTCGCTACGGGGAACCATACCGGTTACCAGCACTACCAAATCAGCTTCCACTTCTATTTCACGACCATTGGTCAGAATGTCATTGACCTTCACAATAGTCTTCTTGCCTTCAGTTATTACGGTTGGCAGTCCATCTTCGTACGATTGCAGGTAAATATCGCCTGAACGTAACGAATCGGCATACAAAATTTCTTGCTTTCCATAAGTTCGCAACCCACGGTTGAAATGATAGTTATTGATGTCGGCAAACTTTTGCTTGGCAGTAACCGCAGCATGAATGGTAGAAGTACAGCAGTTGCGCGAGCAATAAGTGTTTTCACCATCGGTTTGGCGGCTACCCACACAATAGATATAAGCAATGTTTTTGACTTCTTTTCCTTTGTGCATTAGTTTGCCCGATTGCGTATCAATCATTTGTTTGAATTCCGGCAAAGTAATCACTTTATCCGAGGTGGCGTATCCAAATTCTCCTTCTGCAGGTGTGTAAAAGTCGAAACCGGTAGCCATAAGTACCGAGCCTACATTTAATTCGGTCACAGTATCGTTTGAGGTTCGGACTTTCAGCGAGATATTGCCCACACTTCCTTTGTTTTCAATCACCTCTGTATTGGTCATGAGTGTGATATTCTGGTGTTTTGACAATTCAGAAGAAAGGCGTCTCATCATATCTCTTCCTGTTTCGTCTGTTGAAAACAGTGAGCCCCATTGAGCTACGCGTCCACCCACTTCGGGTGCTTTTTCAATCAGAATAACGTCAGTGTCTTTTTCGGCCAAAGCGATTGCAGCTTTTATACCGGCTACACCTGCACCAATCACAGCAACTGCCTTTTTGGCTTTTATCTTGTTTGTTTCCAGGGCTTCGGCATAACGAGCTTTAGCTACTGCCGCCTGAACCAAATGAATCGCCTTTTCGGTAGCACCCATTTTGTTGTCGGAATGCGCCCACGAAGCCTGTTCGCGAATATTGGCATGCACATAAGTATATTTGTTCAAATCGGCACGAATGGATACGTTGCGAAAAGTGAGTTGGTGCAACTTGGGTGAGCATGAAGCTACAATCACTCCATCGAGATCATTGGCTTTAATATCTTCAACCATATCGCGCTGATTAGCATCTGAACAGGCAAACATGGTTGTTTTGGCAATAAAAACAATATCTTCACCCTCAACCGACTGGCGGACTTTTTCCACATCGACATAATCGGATATATTACCACCGCAATGGCAGATATAAACTCCTATTTTCTTTGGTTTCTTTTCCATGATTTGTCTCGTATTTTAAGAGTGTTGAATTAAATAGCTAATTGCTTCGGACGAAGCAGCTCCTGCAGAAAGTATTGAATCAGGAATGTCCATAGGTCCTGTGGCAGTACCGGCCACGAAAACGCCTTCGATACTTGTTCGGGCAGGGCTGGCAAGCATATCACTTTGTCCCACAAAATTGAATGGATCGAGCGTAAGAGCTTCGTTTACAAAGAATTTATCAATGCCCGTGTTAGGCAAAACCCCAGTGGACAAAATTACCATGTCGTGTTCGGCTTCCTGTAATTTTCCTTCGTTGATATCTTCATACCGGAGTAGTAGGTTGCCACCTTCTTTTTCTGAAATTCTTCCAATTTTTCCCTTTACAAAGTTTACACCCATACCTTTGGCTTGTTGATAGAATTCCTCGAATCCTTTACCAAACGAACGAATATTGATGTAATAAATCGTTACATCAGCCATAGGCAAAGCACCCATCAGCAGCTGAGCCTGTTTGATGGAATACATGCAGCAAATTTGTGAGCAAATAGGATTACCCACCGAGGCATCGCGCGAACCAACACAGAGTACATACGCAATTTTATCGGGCACTTTCCCATCTCCGGGGCGGAGAATGGTATTGAATGGGCGGGTTGGAGCCAATTCACGTTCCATTTGCAAAGCCGTAATTACATTTTTGTATTGTCCGTAACCATAACGGGGCATTTTCTTAGCATCGAACATATCAAAACCGGTAGCAATAACAACTGTTTTTACATGCAAATCCAACACTTCAACTTCCTGCGTAAAATCGATACAATTGGTAGGACAAACTTTTTCGCAAGCACCACACAAAGTGCAATTGTCTATATCGATAGCAGCCGCTTTGGGACTACAAATGCTGAAAGGAATAAAAGCAGCCTTACGTCCAATCAATCCAAACTGATATTGGTCGCGCACATTTACCGGACAAGCTTTTTCGCAAAGCTGACAAGCCGTGCAATCTTCCACGCGAACATAGCGGGGTTGTTTGGTTACTTTGGCTGTAAATTCATTGTCGCTAATTTTGCGGATATCACTCACTTCGCTTCCGGTAAAAATGGTAATGTTCGGGTGACGCGATATTTCAGAAACCTTGGGAGTGGTAATACAGGCCGAACAATCGAGTGTAGGAAATACCTTACTAAGCATAATCATCTTACCACCTACCGAAAGCTCTTTGTCCACCAACAGCACTTTGAAACCTGTGTTAGCCAGATTCAATGCAGCCTCACCACCAGCAATACCGGCTCCAATTACCAATGCATCGTAGGTTATATTTTTAATTGACTTTTCCATCAAGTGTGTCGTGTGTTAAGTAAATACTCGTTGAAGTTGCGCATTTGCTTTACAAATGATTCGCTACAAACCGAACAAATGGCAGCCATGCGCAAACGAGCCGGTTCAATCCCATTTTCTTTCATCAAATTGTGCGTTTTGCCCACTAAATGACCTGTTTTCTCAGTGCATGATTCACCAAAGACACAGTCGCTCCCATCGGCAGCAATAAACACACCGTCGAAGCCTTTTTCGTAAGCATATAGTATCCAGCTGGGTTTTATTCCACTTGAACAAGGAATACTAATTGTGTACACAGTTGGCGGGTAATGCATTTTGAGCAAACCGGCCATGTCAATTGCCGGATCGGATATTTTTTCGGTGGAAAATACCAGTATTTTCGCACTTTTTTTGTTCAGTTCTGCCATGATAGTCGATTAAATGTTGAAAATAAACCACAATAGAAACAATAGACATTTCTTTAACTATTGTATCTATTGTGGTTCAATAGTAAAAAACCTTATTTTTTCTTCATGTACACTTTGAAGTAGCCGTTTTCTTCTGCAAATCCCAGGTATTCATGACCTTGTTTGCCACACCATTTTGGGATGTCTTGCTTTGTTCCTTCGTCGGACGAAAGAATTTCCATTACATCACCGGCTTTGATAGTACCAATTGCTTTTTTTGCTTCCAAAAGTGGACCGGGACAAGCTGTTCCGCGTGCATCTACTGATTTTGCTACATCTACTGATTTTAATTCATCTGCTGTCATAATATTTGTTGTTACGACCCCCAATCCCTAAGGGGAGTTGAAGATCAGGTTTTTATTTTTTGTTGTTTTGTAATCTGAAGTTTCTCTTTTACTTCCCTTTAGGGGTCGGGGGTTAAATAAATAGCTGTATTGCGCTTTCACCAGCATCAGCCACAAAAGTTGCTGCTCCGGCATAGCTCAAATTTGGATAATCGATAAACTCTTCTTTTTTAAAGCCCATCAATCCCATCGACATTTCGCAGATTACGATTTCGATACCCAATTCGCCGGCCTCTTTCAACATGGTTTCGAGCGACATGACGTTTTGTTTTTTCATAAGATACGAAATCATTTTTGGCCCCATACCAGCCATATTCATGTTGGAGAGTTTTAGTTTTCCTGTTCCTTTCGGAAGCATCATTCCGAACATCGTGGAGATAAAGTCTTTTCCTTTAGGTGCTTTTTTAGGCTCGCGAAGCGCTGATAGCGACCAAAAAGAGAAAAAAAGCTTCACCTGCGTATCCATAGCAGCCGCAGCAATTGAAATCACAAAAGCAGCCAGTATTTTATCCAGATCACCGGAGACTACTGCTATCGAAAGCTGATCCTTGCGTGAGTTTTCAAGACCTTCTATTTTCGACTGCAATTCAGTGATTTGTTCCTGCAATTGTTCAATGCTTATTTCTTTTGAGTTTTCCATTTTACAATAGATTTAATTGATTAAAGAATTATTTCTGCAAATGTATTGAAGAAAAACACATTTATTCAGGAATTGCGAGTGGAGATGAATACATTATTTTGTGATTTAAGTCACATTGTTTATCTTTGCAGCATTATTGACATAAATCAATATTTTATGGAAAGCAATTGTAAAGAATGTCCGTTCAACGCCAAGGCGGCGGCAACGTTATGTGAAACAAGTTTTGAACAACTCTCGGCCAACCATCTGGTGCTGAAGTTCAAAAGAGGTGACTCCATCATCAAACAGGGAATGTATTCTACAAATGTTGTTTTTCTGCGCACCGGATTAGCCAAGATTCATTTGGCAGGTCCTTATCACGAGCAGATAGTGCGTGTGGTGAAAGCGCCAACTTATCTTGGCTTGCCCACAACTTTTGGCGATAAAATAAATCAGTACTCAGTGACAGCCGTTTCGGATGTTGAGGTTTGTTTTATTGATGTACATGTATTTCAAAACATACTGAACGAAAATCGGGAATTTTCGAATGACATTATCATTGAACTTTGTCAGAACGAACTTGAATCGTTTCACCGATGTGCCAACCGTACACAAAAGCAAATACGGGGCAACATGGCGGACGCACTTTTGGAATTCTCTGATAAAATCTTCATGTCCGACACATTCACAATACCACTTTCGCAAGCCGAGCTGGCCAACCTTGTAGACACAAGCCGCGAAAGTGTGAGCCGCGTTCTGAGTGAATTTGATAAAGATGGGATAATAGATGTAAAAGGAAAACAAATAGAAATAGTGAATAAAAAATCACTTAAACTAATCAGTCAAAACGGATAAATAAATAATTAACAATAAATAATTAAGCTTATAAAGGATTACGTGCTTAATTGTAAATATAAAAATCGTAAATGTATTAATGGGTATAGAAAAAGGCATATTTCAACGCACACAACTATTGTTGGGCAGGAGCTTTATTGAAAAAGCATCGGAAAAACGCGTCATCATTTTTGGCATTGGAGGAGTTGGCAGCTGGTGTGCCGAAAGTCTGGTCCGATCGGGGATTGGGCATTTAACAATAGTAGATTCGGACAGGGTTTGCATCACCAACATCAACCGCCAGCTGATGGCCACCGCCAAAACGGTTGGGAAAGTAAAAACGGATGTGCTTCGCGAGCGTTTACTCGAAATAAATCCGAAAGCCGATATTGTGGCTTTACAAAAGATATATAGTCCCGAAACCTCCGAATCATTTGCACTTGATAGCTACGATTTTATTATCGATGGTATTGATAGTTTATCCAACAAGGTACATTTACTTCAAACAGCCGCAAAAACAAGTGCAACATTGTTTTCGTCGATGGGAGCTGCGCTTAAAATGGATCCAACACGTATCAAAGTAGCTGAATTCTGGAAAGTACAGGGCTGTCCGCTGGGAGCTGCATTGCGCAGCAGAATAAAAAAATCGGGTGGAGTAAGCAAAAAGTTTATGTGTGTGTACAGCGACGAATTGCTCGAAAACAAAGGCGAAAACGAATCGTGCGGAACCGATAAATGCATGTGTCCTAAATCGCTCCATGGTCCCGGCGACCCTGATTTAGTGGACCATGAATGGTGCAGTTTGAAAGCCAAAATCAACGGAACAACTTCGTACATGCCCGCCATGTTCGGTATGACAATAGCAGGATTGGTTGTTCAGGCAATAGAGAAAGAAGCATAAAAAAACGGCGAAAAATTTCGCCGTTTTTTTTTATATATATTTATAAACCATAAACACCGCTACTGCCATCAAAAACAGTGCATATGCTTTTTTAAACAGCGCCGAAGGTAATTTCACTCCTAATTTGGAACCCAAAAAGGCGCCACCTAAAATTCCCAAAGCAATCAACGCAGCAAACAAGACATTTAAATGACCTTCGTTGGCATAAATAAGCACGCTCGGCAACCCGACGGGCAGTTGCAATGCTGCCAGCGAAGTGGCCGCAGCCGCTTTGGGGTCGTAATGAAATATGCCAATCAGCAGTGGAACTATCACAATTCCACCACCCTTACCGAACAATCCGGCGAAAATTCCGGCGCCTACACCTACCAGAATAAATGCCCAAAAAGGTTTTTTAGTTTCAATATTGACAATGGGCTTAGGTTCTTTTTTCTTTTTGAAATAAGAAAAAATATCGAAATAACTTAATGCAATATAAAGTAAAATAGCAGCATAAAGTTTTGCCAGCAGACTTTCGCTTATATTTACTGCAAATTCACCCCCTACAAATGAACCTAAAAACAAACCCAATGCAATCCAAAGAGATTCTCTGACATTAATCAATCCGGCTTTATAATACGCCCAAACTCCTAAAACCCCAACCGGCAACAACATAGCCGCTAACGACACTGCATTTGCATCCAAAATATCCAAACCAAACAATACTATTAATGAGGGCACCAACACGATACCTCCACCAATACCAAAAAGTCCTGATAAAATACCTGCTGCTATGCCAAGAAGAACGTAACCTATAAGCTCCATAAATTTGTTTTGAGATGAATTAGTAGTTATGTATAAGGTAATAATTGTTGATCTGTTTGTTAAGCTGATTTCAACAGAATAATTTCAACAGAATAAACCTCTATCCCTAACCCTTTCTCCCAAGGAGAAAGGGGACAGAGCAGTTCATTTGGTGAGATTTGTTCCATTTTCTCACTCGACAAGTCCCTCTCCTCGGGAGAGGGATTTAGGGAGAGGTCGAAATTAAAAAAACATATCAATAAATAATATCAATTACTTAGTTATTTTTAATTAGTATTTTTTCTCCACCGGTATGACTCACAAATTCAGGTGCATACTGACACTGAATGGTGGCAATTCCGCTCGTATAAGCACCGGCATTATTCACCCACAATTCGTATTCGAACACATAAGTTCCTTTTGGCAAATAAGCGAAGAAGAACTGTGTTGATGCATCTTTGGTGGTTTGATAATAGCAAACACTTTCTTTCCACCGGCTTCCCGAAAGTTGATCAACAGGCTCGAAACAAGCTGCACGCAAGTCTTTAAGCGCTACAAACTCAAGGTTACGATCGGTAGTAACCACTAATCGGGTGATCACTTTATCGCCTTTTTTAAGCTCTGCCTTTTCAATCGGCATCATAGTAGCACCATTCATTACAAACAGCTTCTTACTCACTTTCAATGCTCCGCTTTGTCCCTGAATTTTATCTAACTCCTGATAATATTGCCAGTACATAGCTCCCCAGCCAATACCTTTGTCCGCTTTTGCAACTGTAACTTTGCCCATATTCGCTTTTATTTCTTCCACAGGAATGGTTTCTTTAAAATATCCTGTGCCGGCTTCTGTCGATGCGGGTTGAAGCGTTTTGCTACCAACTTTAATGCTCACATTTCCATCGTTCCCCAACCAATCGCTCCCCTGCAAAAGCAAAGCATAAATGGCATTTACAGTGGCCGAAGGTGAATCCCAGCGTTGGGTTTGTTTCTGTTTCAACAACCATATCTTCATTTCATCCACTTCGGCAACATTTTTACTTACCTCGGCAAAAGCTTCTATCATAGCAGCCTGCACTGCAATCGGGCGTTCGTTCCAGAAATAACCCGACTTATTTTTGGCCCAATACATGCCCATTTCGTCGGTTTTCATAGCATTTTCTTTCAGCGATTTCAATATCTCGTTGGCTACTTTTATTTTGCCATTCCGGTTGGCCACCATTGCCATCATGGCTTTACCATAGAGTGTAAAGCTGGTCCAGTACTTTTCGGATTGAGCAGTATAATACTTCAGGGCTTCCTGAGCCGAAACATGCACCGGAACATCCGGATATTCGGAGCGCAAATGCAGGTAAAACAATTGCGCATCGGCAACACATTGTTCTTTCTGATAGTTTTTATTGTATTTCTTTAGTTCGGCAAAATCTTTCGAAATTTCCATATCCAAATAATGCAACGCTTTATTAATGGCTGTTTGTTGATTTACAGCCGTTGTCTTTTGTCCTGTCATTCTGTTGAGCCGGGCTAAA
>JAYFRI010000223.1:0-1693 GCA_034926015.1 Paludibacter sp.
ATTGATGTGTACGACGGTGCCACCTGCGAAGTCTAATGCACCCATGTTGAATAACCAGCCATCGGACGACCAAACCCAATGTGCGAGAGGGTTGTAGATAAGAATTCCCCAAAGTACGCTGAAAACCAGGAATCCGGAGAATTTGATTCTTTCGGCGAAGGCTCCAATGATAAGCGCTGGTGTAATTACGGCAAACATTCCCTGGAAAAGAACGAAAATCAGTGTTGGAATTCCCGTACTTTCAATGTTATTGATGCCAATGCCTTTCAGCATAAGGTGATCGAGTCCTCCCACGAACGGTTTCAGAAATCCTTCGGAGCTGCTAAAGGCCATGCTGTATCCAATAATTACCCACTCGAGACTCATAACAGCCACTAATATGAAGCATTGCATGAATACGCTTAGTACGTTTTTGCGACGAACGAGACCGCCGTAAAAGAGAGCCAGTCCGGGGATTGTCATCATGAGTACGAATGCAGTTGCTACTATCATCCATGCTGTGTTTCCCGAATCAAGGGTTGGTGTTGTGTCCTGAGCAATAGCCGATATGCTGAATAACGCCAGTAGGCTGGCAAGTATAATATATTTTTTCATATTCATTGTTGTTTAATTGTTGGGTTTACTACTCTTTGTTGTACAGGGCTTCGGGTCCTGATTCACCGGTTCTGATGCGGTAGGTTTCTTCGATGTTGTAGACAAAAACTTTTCCATCGCCGGTTTCGCCTGTGCGTGCCGACTCTAATATGGCTGTGACTGTTTTTTCTAAATTTACGTCACGAACTACAATAGAAATAAGTCTTCTTTGTATAAATCCGGATTTAAATACCTGTCCTCGAACAATTTGATCTTCTGTGCTCTTTCCGAGTCCTGTAATGTCCCAATATGAGAACCAATCGATGCCTGCATCGTACAGCGCCTGTTTTACGTCTTCGAATTTTGATTTCCTGACAATTGCTTCAATTTTTTTCATATACTTTTTTATTTTTATTGAGTGATGTTTTGTTGTTTTAATTTTATGCTCATAGCGTAATTCCTGCTACAAGTATGAACTGTTCGGTGGCCGGATTTAAAATTGCTGTAGCCTTTAAGGGGATGGAGAATGTGTCGGTAATTTTAATTTCTTTTGTTGAGCTAATGCCGATATTTACAAATTTGAAATCGCCTGTGGTTGAATGCCAGCCATCGCCGGCCCCGGCAAAAATGCTGAATTTCTCAAATGCATAGCCCAGTTCAAAGTATTTGTCGCCTCCGGTGGTGCCGGCATCTCCAGCTTCGTTAAATATGTAGTTTGCTCCAATTGACAAGCCACCTACGGCATATCCTAAATTCAGTTCTAATCCGTGCGCGCCTGATGCTTTGCTTAAATCAAAATAATCACTTCCCGGATAGTAATAGTCGGTCAGTCCTACAGTTAATCCGAAGTCGAATGCATATTTGGCATATAAGTCCATTTCTAAAAAACCATCGAATCCGGCTGAGCCCCATGAACCGATTGAAAAACCGCCCTTGCTGAACTGTAGTGTAGGTTGGATGGACACGCCCGAGTATTGAGTTCCGCGCCAAACGTACGAACTGACAATGTCGGTATTGACTGAAAATTCCTGTGCTTTAATACTTGTTGTGACGAGGATGATGATTGCCGAAATTGTAAAAAATTTTCTCTTTTTCATACATTTTTCTTTTTTAATGATTA
>JAYFRI010000190.1:0-2864 GCA_034926015.1 Paludibacter sp.
CCTACAGTATAGTAATTGGTGGTAATGCCGGTGATAAGTATCCGGCAAATACTGAATATAAATACTACACAAATGACATGAACGCCGATAACTGGGAATCGAACAGTGATGGTTCGAACAGAGACAATCGCTGGGCTATAGCTCCGGTTATGGATGATGAAATTGCAAGGTTTGTTACAGCTATTCCAGGTACAGGTGTTGACGAAATTCAGGTAACAGCACGTATTATGCGTACAGTTTCGGGCATTGAAGTAGTTTTAGATGGTGAAGCGAATATCGAATTGTATTCGATAAATGGAGCTTTGCTTGATAAAACAGTTGCTAGCAGCAATTATAGCAAAGCGCTGAATAGTGGTATTTATATTATTCGCGTAAATGGTGTTTCTACTAAATTTGTGAAATAAACAGTATCGTTTTTCGTTGTAAATACGAACTTTTAAACCGCCTTTTCCGTTAAGGAAGAGGCGGTTCTTTGTTTATTATGGATATCGGAGCATTGTTTTGTTTGAATGTCGGGAACCGTAAATAATATCAATGATTTTTAGCATTTTTATTCTTTCAATCATATACAAGCTATATTGCTTTTTAGTAATTTTACGGCAACTATAAAAAGCATTCTGTTATGATGAAAAAATATCAACTATTAGTAATCTGCATACTGCTGAGTGGATGGGTTTCCGCACAGAAGATTGGTTTGGTGCTTAGTGGTGGCGGTGCAAGGGGTATAGCACACATTGGAGTCATCAAAGCACTTGAAGACAACAATATACCTGTGGATTATGTTACGGGAACTTCGATGGGTGCCATTGTTGGTAGTCTGTATGCCATGGGTTACTCGCCCGACGATATTGCTGCGGTGCTGAAATCAGAGGATTTCAAACGCTGGTCCACAGGCGAGCTTGATCCTGAATATGTTTATTACTACCGGAACGCCGACCCTAAACCAATCATAGCAGAGTTGTCTTTCAACCCCAAACAACTTGACTCTATAAACTTCAGACCTACTTTTTTGCCTACAAATATAGTTTCGCCCCGTCAAATGAATTATGCTTTTGTTGAATTGTTCAGCAGGGCTAATGCGTTGGCAAAAGGAAATTTCGACAATCTTTTTGTGCCTTTCCGCTGTATAGCTTCCGATATTTATAGAAAGGAAGCGGTGGTATTCCGTAGCGGAAGCCTGGGAGATGCCGTTCGGGCATCAATGACTTTCCCGTTTATGTATAAACCTATTATGATTAACAATCAATTATTGTTCGACGGGGGTATTTTCAATAATTTTCCGGTGGATGTGATGCGCTCCGATTTCAAACCGGATTTTATGCTGGGGAGTGCTGTCTCAAACAATCCGCCCAAACCCGATGAGAATGATATTGTAAGGCAGATTGAAAATATGATTATGAGTAAGTCGGATTACAGTATTCCTGAGGCAGAAGGCGTGATGCTTAATTTTAAGCTTGAAAACGTGAATACTTTTGATTTTAGCAAAGTAGATGAGCTGGTGAAGTTGGGTTACGATGAGGTGATGAAGCGTATGCCGGAAATCATGCAGAGAGTGCAACGCAGGGTGAGTAAAGAAGAGATGGTGCTGCGACGTGCTCATTTTAAAAACCAACTGCCCGCGTTGAAATTTAAAAATGTATACGTTGTTGGCGTCGATAGTTTGCAGAAACAATATGTAGAGAATATATTTCACGCCGGAAATAAGGAGTTTGATGCAAAGGAATTTAAAGAAGGATACTTTAAACTTATTGCCGACGATAAAATTTCGGAAGTAATGCCCCGTGCTATTTATAACGATTCGACAGGGAATTTCGATTTGCGTTTGAGAGTGCGTGCCGAAAACCAACTAAAAGTAGCACTGGGTGGAAATATATCTTCATCTACATCCAACGAGGCCTATTTTGGGCTCACTTATCAGAATCTTAAAGAATATTCGCAAACTGCTTACCTTGATGCGCAGTTTGGCAGGGCATACAATGGTTTGAGTATTGGTTCGCGCATTGATTTGCCTACAGCAAAAGACTGGTATATGAAACTTGTCTTCAATATTCATCGTTTCGACTATTACGAAGGCGACAGAGTGTTTTATAATGATGACCGAACTTCCTACTTTAATCAATCCGAGTTGTTCAGTAAATTTAGTTTTGGCTTTCCACTCACCATGAAAGGGCGAATGGAATTTGGGATCGGCTTTGGTCGGCTTACCGATAAATACAGGCAGAATTTATCCAGTGGAACAAGCGGTATGAATCAAAGTGTCTATAATCTGGGAAGTGTTTTCGGGAGAGTAGAATCGTACACACTCAACAATGTGGTGTACCCAACGAAAGGTCATAACTATATGGCGAGTCTACAGTTTGTAGGGGGTGACGAACATTTCAAATCGAATGTGTCACCCGAAATTCACAATGATGAGAATACGTCTATGTGGTTGCAGTTCAAACTAAAATCGGATAAGTATTATTCTGTTGCACGTCATCTTACTTTGGGGGCTTTTGCCGAAGTGTCCTATACCGGACGGGCGCACTCGAACAATTATACTGCAACGATTATTCAGTCTCCGGCATTTCGTCCCACACCTCATAGCAAAGTTGTTTTCAATCCCGCCTTCAGTGCGCATCAGTATGTGGCCCTTGGTGTCAAACCTGTTTATGTGATTACTGATCAGTTGCATTTTCGGAACGAAATTTATTGGTTTGTGCCTTATCGGAGTTTCTACAAGCAAGCCGATAATTCAGCCGGACTAACAACGCCTTACTTCTCTACTGAGTATATGGTGGAGTCTACCCTTGTATTCGATTTTAAGGTGGCATCAGCAGGCGTGTTTGTGAATCATTATAGCGATGGTGTAAGTCGCTGGAACT
>JAYFRI010000274.1:0-18501 GCA_034926015.1 Paludibacter sp.
TTGGACTTGAACCAAGGACCCTCTGATTAACAGTCAGATGCTCTAACCAACTGAGCTAAGGAAGAATGTTGTTGTGCATTTTTTAATGCCCGACAAAAGTAATACATTTTTATGAATTGAGCAACACCTTGTTCAAAAAAAGAAATGCATTTTTTTCTTTGAGGGAAATTTTTATCTGCACATGCTTTCTGATAAAAAAAGCCGTACTTCTACGACGTTTTTGCTCTCCCTCTTGGACTTGAACCAAGGACCCTCTGATTAACAGTCAGATGCTCTAACCAACTGAGCTAAGGAAGAATGTTTATCTATATTTTTTTACAAATGAGTTGCAAAAGTAATTGCTTTTCCTGAAATATGCAATATCTTTGCAGAAAAATAAACGATTAATTTTATGAAGAAAATTCTTGGAATGGGTAACGCCCTGACAGATATTTTATTGCGAATTGAAAACGATGAAGTGTTGGCCAAACTTAATTTACCAAAGGGAAGTATGCAATTGGTAGATGGCGGAAAATCGAAAGAAATAACAACTCTTTTATCGGAAATAAGCCCCAAAATGGCTACCGGTGGATCAGCTTCGAATACTATAAATGGTATCACAAGACTGGGCGCAGCTGCAGGTTTTGTTGGAAAAATTGGAAAAGATGAGGTTGGCGAATTTTTCAGGAACGATATGCTCAACAATGGAGTTGTGCCTCATTTGTTGTACAGCGAAACACCTTCGGGACAATGTACGGTGTTAGTTTCGGCCGATGGAGAGCGTACACTGTGTACTTTCCTGGGTGCCGCCTGCGAACTTGATGCAAAGGATTTAACTCCTGAAATGTTCGTTGGATTTGATATTTTTCATATTGAAGGTTATTTGGTGCAAAACCATGAACTGATTCGCACGGCCGTGAAAATGGCAAAAGAAGCGGGCTTACAGGTTTCGGTGGATTTGGCCAGCTACAATGTGGTGGAAGAAAATCTCAACTTTCTGAACGAAATCATTCGTGATTATATCGATATTGTATTTGCTAATGAAGAAGAAGCACGTGCTTTTACTGGTAAGGAACCCGAAGAAGCATTGATACATATTGCTGATCATTGCGATATAGCAGTAGTGAAAATCGGTATAGAGGGTTCATTCATTAAATCGGGGAGTGAGCGTGTGCTCGTAAAACCGCGTTTGGCCAATTGTATCGATACCACAGGTGCCGGCGATTTGTATGCCGCAGGTTTTCTTTACGGTTTAGCTAATGGATATTCGCTTGGTATTTGTGGAAAAATTGGTTCTCTTGTTTCAGGAAATGTAGTGGAAGTGCTTGGAGCCAAAATGACGGATGAGGTTTGGAAACAAATTCATGCCGAGATACAGAAAATTATTTCAGCATAAAAAGCTCTTATAAACCGGAGAATTATATCAAGTTAATGTCAAAATTATACCTTGTATTTCTCTTTTATGAGAAATACAAGGCTTTGCAAAATGAAACAATTTAAACTTTACGGAGCCATAGTTTTGGCCATGATATTTTGGTCGGTATCCTTTATCTGGACGCGTGTTGCTATTGAGTCCTTTCAGCCGGTAACACTTATCTCGCTGAGGTTACTGATAGCTTCGGTGCTGTTGTTTTTGGTTTCGAAGCTTACAGGCAAATTTCAGAATATACGGAAGGCTGATCTCAAATGGTTTATCCTTTTGGCGTTTTTTGAACCTTATATGTATTATATTGGCGAAACATATGGTTTGACGATGGTGGAGTCTACATTGGCTTCGGTAATCGTTTCCACGATTCCATTGTTTGCTCCTATTTTGGCCTATTTTCTTTTGAAGGAAAAAATTGGCTGGGCCAATGTGCTTGGTATTTTAGTGTCGCTGACAGGTGTTTTCTTTGTGATTTACGAACCCGGTGGTGGGTTTGCAGCTAATCCTTTGGGTGTAAGTCTTTTGTTTCTGGCTGTTTTTTCGGCCATTTGTTACACCACCACATTGCGAAAAATTTCAAGTCACTATTCCACTATAAATATTATTCTATACCAAAGTGTTATTGGTTTGGCTTTCTTTATTCCCACTTTTTTTATTGCCGATTTTTCTTCGATCGGGACTTTGAAAGTAAGCGCCGAATCGCTTGGAGCGCTGTTGATGCTATCGGTTTTTGCATCTGTCATTGCTTTTGTGCTGTTTGCAGCGGTGGTTCGAAAAATCGGGGTGGCCAAAACAAATGTTTTTGTAAATCTGATACCGGTTTTTACGGCTGTTTTTGCCTGGTGGTTTCTGAACGAACAACTTACATGGTTAAAGATATCAGGAATTGTGATTGTGGTTTCAGGGCTTTTCGTGAGTCAGGTAAGTAAAGTGAAATTTAATTTTAAACGCATCAGAGGAACGGAATATTAATGTTTCTGGTGGAGTGCAAGTAGTTGAGAGGTGTGTTTTGATGAATATGTTTATTGTAGTGAATTGATTTTTATGTGATTTAACTCGACTTTTAGCATAATTGTATGAAACAGGGACTAAAAATTTTGTTTTTCTTTTATCAATGGCTAATTGCTTTCCCGCTATTGCTTGTGCTGACTATCGTTACAGCATTGGCTACTATTTTACTTTCTCCACTCTTCCCGAACAAAAGATTTTCGTACTTTCCGGCACGATGGTGGGGTAGGGCATTTTGTTATTTACTGTTTATAAAAGTGAAGCTAATTGGCCTCGAAAAACTGAACGCTCAACAATCTTACGTTATCGTGTGTAACCATCAGAGCATATACGATGTGTTCGTGGTGTATGGATGGTTACCAATGATTTTCAAATGGCTAATGAAAGCTGAATTGCGAAAAATTCCTTTGGTGGGTAAAGCTTGCGCAGTTGCCGGACATATTTTTATCGATCGCAGCAATGCAGTAACGGCAAAACACAGTATCGAACAGGCCGAAAAACAATTGAAGAATGGGATCTCTGTGGTTATTTTTCCTGAAGGCACAAGAACTCACAACGGAGAAATGTGCAAATTCAAGCGGGGAGCTTTTCTTATTGCCACCGACCTTCGTTTGCCAATCCTGCCTGTAACCCTCCGTGGCTGTTACGAACGTCTTCCACGAAACGCGGTGAATGTAGTGCCTGGTACAATAGAAATCATTGTCCATCAGCCTATCGACACAGAAAGCTATGGTGCTGATGGCGCTCCAAAGTTAATGCAGGATAGCTGGAACATAATTAACTCAGGATTATAAAAGAAATTATAAAGTCTTGTTCACAAAGGCTGACTTCTTATTATAGAAGTCGGCCTTTATTTTAGTACAACTTTTCCTGAGTTAAATCTTATTGTACGATATCTTAAATGAAGTTAAATGTGTGTTTTCTGTCTTTTTATTAAACGGTTGTTTTTTAATGATTTGTATAGCTACTTTGTAATTGTAGCAATTTTTTAAAGGTACTATGTATTGCAAGGTACTGTAATATCATATATATTTGCATTCAATTATTGTTATTCGATATAAATATAACTTTTTTCATTAAAAATTCAATTAAATACGGAATAGCTGTAAAAAGAACAAACATAGCGTCAGACTTACATAAACCCGAAATACAAATTTTTAGTATGATTACACTTAAAGACATAAACAAGACCTATTACACCGAAGCTACTTCGCTTCACGTATTGAAAGGGATTGACCTACACATTGCCAACGGTGAATATGTTTCAATTATGGGAGCTTCAGGTTCAGGGAAATCAACATTGCTCAACATACTCGGCATTCTTGATAACTACGATACCGGCGATTATTTTCTCGATAATAAATTGATTAGAAACCTTTCAGAGAAACAATCGGCAGCTTATCGCAACGAAATGATTGGTTTTGTTTTCCAGTCCTTCAACCTGATAAACTTCAAAAATGCACTTGAAAATGTGGCTTTACCACTTTATTACAAGAATATAAATCGCAAGCGCCGCAATATAATTGCAATGGAATATCTCGACCGAATGGGATTGAAAGATTGGGCGTTGCATATGCCGAATGAAATGTCGGGTGGACAGAAACAGCGTGTAGCAATTGCGCGTGCCATTATTTCGCAGCCTAAAATTCTGCTTGCCGACGAACCTACAGGTGCATTGGACAGCCATACCACAGTGGAGGTTATGAAGGTTTTAAAGGAATTGAATGATAATGGCTTGACAACAATTATTGTCACTCACGAAAAATCTGTAGCCGACGAAACACACAAAATCATTCACATAAAGGATGGTTTGATTGAAAGTATTGAAGAAAGAGAACGTAAATTCAATGGTTTAATCAGATGACCATCATCAGTCTGGTTTGCAATGCCATACTGTAATTGAAAAACAAAACAATTGAAAGATTCAAAATAATTAAACAGGAAATAAATCGATGAACATTCTACAGGAAATATTCTCAGGATTAAAGCACAATAAGCTCCGTACCATCCTCACTGGGCTGTCGGTGTCATGGGGAATTTTCATACTCATTATTTTGTTGAGTGCAGGAAATGGTCTGAAAAACGGAGTCACCTCCAACTTTAGTGATCGTGCTACCAATATGGTTCAGATTTGGTCGGGTCGGTCGTCTTTACCTTATAAAGGGCTCAAGAGTGGTCGTTCGCTCAATTTTGCTGAGAAACAAATTGTAGATTTGAAGGACGGACTCAAAGAAACCTCAGGGCAAACAGGGGTGATAGAAAAAAACCTCACAATAACCTACAATAACGAATATGGTTCTTTCAGTATAAATGGGGTTAAACCTGCTTACAACGATATCTTCAACCTGAAATTCGATCAGGGCAATGGAAGGTTTATTAATGATCTGGATTTGAAAAACAATAATAAGGTCATAGTGATCGACCGGAAAATAGAGGAAACATTGTTTAAAACCGAATCGGCGCTCGGGAAATATGTAAAAGTGGGTGAAGTGATGTTCAAAGTGGTGGGAATAAACACTAAAAAAGAAAGATATGGCGATGGGTCGGCTTATATTCCGTTCACAACAGCACAATCCATCTTCAACCCTAACAAGAAGTTTTATAACATAGCCATGCAGGTGAACGGGCTTAAAACCAAAGAAGAAAATGATGCTTTTAACGACCGATTGAAAGAAAATATGTCGCAGAGCCTTCGATTCGACCCTAAGGATACACAGGCGCTTTATCTGTGGAATTCGCAACGCGATTATATCGAAACAATGAAGATATTTGGTGGCATTACTATTTTTGTTTCCATTATCGGTATTTTCACATTGATAGCCGGAATTGTTGGAGTAAGTAATATTATGTTGGTTTCGGTAAAAGAAAGAACCCGTGAAATTGGAATCAGAAAAGCCCTTGGCGCTCCACCGAGAAGTATTCTTACTTCAATCATTATCGAATCGATTTTAATTACTACTGCATTTGGTTATTTAGGAATGGTGATAGGGGTTGGATTGTCAGAGCTTGTAAATATGATAATGCAACAAAGTGCAGCGCAAAGTGAAAACGGGATGTCGGTTTTCAAGGATCCAACAGTAGATTTATCCTATGTGTTTGTGTCCACAGCCATACTTATAATCGCAGGTGTTATTGCCGGTTATATGCCTGCACGCCGTGCAGTGAAGATTAAGCCGATAGAAGCTATGCGCGAAGAATAGAATCAGACCCAGTTTATTCAATAACAATTTAATATTTATTATCGAGAACCGGTTTTACAAAGAAATTTATAAATGAAAACTAACACAGATACAACTCAAAATAAAATGAAGAATTCAGCATTCAAAAGTTGGGGTTTTTTCGATCTGGATCGTTGGCAGGAAATATGGATCACAATAACGCATAACAAATCAAGGAGTTTTATGACTGCCTTCGGTGTGTTTTGGGGTATGTTCATGTTGGTGTCGATGGTGGGAGCAGGAGTAGCTCTGGAGCGGGGAATGAATTCTCAGATTGAAGGTTTTGCCACCAATTCATGCTTCATTTGGTCCGATCAGACCTCCGAGCCCTACAAAGGATTAAAGAAAGGGCGTAGATGGGACATGGAAAATGAAGATATACCGCTTCTTATCAATAGTATTCCTGAAATTCAGCATATTGCGCCCGTATTATTTGGTGGAGGTGGAACTAATAATGTAACCCGAAACGATAAAGCCGGATCTTTCAGAATGAAAGGTAATTATCCATCCTATAATTCAATCGACGAAAGTATTATGATTGCGGGTCGGTATATCAATGATATTGATATTGCCGAAAAGCGGAAAGTGTGTGTGATAGGTGAGCGTGTGTACGAAGTGCTTTTCCCGAACAACGAGGATGCACTCGGTAAGAACATTCAGGTGAATGGTATTTATTTTCAGGTGATAGGTGTGGCGCGACACACTTCGAATGTAAACATTGGCGGCGATCCAAAGGAAACTGTTGTGCTTCCTTTCACTACAATGCAACAAGCGTTTAACCAGGGGAATATCGTTCATTTTATAGCTGCTACTGCTCAGCCTGGCGTAAAGGTTAAAGTGGTTGAGGACAGAATAAAAGAGGTGCTGAAAGCAAGCCACAACATATCGCCCACCGATCAAACGGCTGTAGGAGGTATGAACATCGAAGATCAATTCACTATGTTTCTGTACCTGGGCATCGGCATTGCAAGTTTGATCTGGATTGTAGGGTTAGGTACATTGATGGCCGGAGGTATTGGAGTGAGTAATATTATGTTGGTGACGGTGCGCGAACGAACCAAAGAAATCGGAATCCGCAGGGCGTTGGGTGCAACACCGCGCAATATCATTACTCAAATTTTAAGCGAAAGTGTAGTGCTGACTTTGATTGCCGGAATTGGAGGTATAATGTTAGGGGTAGGTTTGTTGCAGATGGTTGGCATTGCATTAAGTCAGGGCGATCAGTTTTTCAAAGATCCTCAAATCAGCTTTACGGTGGCCATTGCCTCACTTTTTATTTTACTTGTTATAGGCGTTCTGGCAGGTTTTTTACCTGCAAACAGAGCCATGAGTATTAAACCTATTGAGGCTATAAGGGAAGAGTAGAAACTTGTTTATCTTATTGTCTCTTGATATATAAAATATAAAAATCGAAATAATTAACTCAGAAATTCGTATGAAAAAGTTTTTTAAAATTTTAATGCTGATCATTTTAGCACTTGCCGTATTTGGAACGTTTTATTTTTTATGGAATAAATCTCGTCCTGTAGAAAAGAATTACAATGTTGAGGCTGTCACTATTGGCAACATCGAAAAACGTACTGTAGCCACCGGAAAGGTAGAGCCCCGCAACGAGATTCTTATTAAACCTCAAATGTCTGGTATTATCGCCGAAATCTACAAAGAAGCTGGCGATGTGGTAAAAGCCGGCGATATTATTGCCAAAATCAAAGTAATTCCTGATATGGTTAGTCTTAATTCAGCCGAATCGCGAGTGCAGTTAGCACAGATTTCGTTTGATCAAACCAAACGAAACTACGAACGCGACCAAAAACTCTATGCCGAAAAGGTGATTTCGAAGGAAGAATTTGAAAAATCGGAATTGCAATATTTCAATGGAAAAGAAGAACTTAAAGCTGCAAAAGATAATCTGAGTTTGATAAGAGATGGCATTTCGAATGATAAATCGCAGGTTACAAATACACTTGTGCGCTCCACCATCAATGGTACTATTCTGGATGTTCCGGTAAAAGTGGGTAACTCAGTGATTCAATCGAATAATTTCAACGATGGAACTACGATTGCTTCGGTTGCTAATATGAACGATATGCTCTTTGTGGGTAAACTCGACGAAACCGAAGTGGGCCGCATCACTGCCGGAATGCCAATGGACATAACGATTGGGGCATTGCAGGACATCAAACTGACTGCTACACTCGAGTACATTTCGCCTAAAGGTGTTGAAGAAAGCGGAGCAATTATGTTCGAAATGAAAGCAGCGGTAAAAGTCCCTTCGGATGTGTTTATTCGTGCAGGTTATAGCGCCAATGCCGAAATTGTATTGAACAAGGTAGAAAAAGTGCTTACAGTGCCCGAAAGCAGTGTTGAATTCAGCAACGACTCAGCATTTGTATATGTTCAGAATGCAAAAGACCCCAAAATATTCGATAAAAAACAAATCAAGATTGGTATGTCTGACGGTATAAAAATAGAAGTGAAAAGCGGCTTGAAAGCTAAAGACAAAATCAGAGGTGCCGAAATTGTTACAAAGAAACCTGAGGCTCCTAAAGCTGAATAAATATAGTTGAAACAAACAATTGAATTTCTGTTTTACTGTCTGATGTGTTTTTAACAACAATCGACTGTTAAATTGTTATTTTTCAATCAGTAGCTATTTATGAATATTAGTGCTGATTATAATCTGATAAAAAAAACGAATTTTAGTATGAGAAAAATATTGATAATTATAGGCGCCTTTCTGGCAACATTGTTTGTAAGCGCCCAACAGCAACCATGGACACTGCAACAATGCGTGGACACAGCTTTGATCAACAACCGAAACATTAAACAAAAAGAACTGTCGCGCCAGGTAAACGAAATTGCTTATCAACAGGCTCGCTACAATCTACTGCCCAATCTTAGTGGATCGGCAAGTCAGAGTTGGAGTTTCGGACGTTCGCAAATTTCGGATGGAACGTATCAAAACCTGAACGTATCCAACACTTCTTTTGGACTTTCGAGCGGAATTACACTGTTTGATGGTTTGAGAATGAAGTATAATATCGATGCCCGAATGGCAGAACTTAAAATTTCGGAGGCTGGTCTCGAAAAAATACGCGAAGACATTATTTTGAGTGTGTCAACAGCTTTTCTGCAGGTTTTGCTTAATAAAGAGCTTTTGCAGAATTCAATTGACCAGTTGAAATTGACTGAGTCGCGCATCGAACAGCAAAAATCGCTTGTGTTGCATGGCAGATTGGCCGAAGGCGAAATTTATGAATTGCAGGCGCAACAATCGAAGGAAGAACTGAACAGAACTCAGGCCGAAAATGCGCTTAAGCTTTCGTTGCTCGATCTGGCTCAGATTCTTGAACTTCCTGATTACGAACAATTGGACATTGTAGTGCCTACCGATTTGATGAGCAACGAACTTGAATTGCTCAACGCTGAAGCGGTGTATAAGAGTGCATTGATGAGGCGTCCGGAGGTGAAGAGTGCTGAATATCAACTTCGGAGCAGCGAGAAAAATGTACAAATTGCCAAATCGGCTTATTTCCCTACATTGTCATTAGGAGCGAATGTAGGCGGAGGGTATTACAATTCGGTAAGCACGCCACTGAGCACAAGTATCGGGTTCAATCTTTCAGTTCCGATTTTCAATAAAATGGGAACCCGGAGCCAGGTGCAAACAGCTCAACTGAATGCCGAAAGCAGCAGACTGAACGTAGACAACACAAAACTGGAATTGAAAAAGACAATACAACAGGCTTATTTTAATGCGGTGGCAGCCAATGCCAAATGGACTTCGGCCAAAAAATCGGAAGTGGCAAGCAGCGAGGCTTATAGGTTTGCCACACAGAAATACGAAGGTGGCAAGTCGACAGTTTACGAACTGTATCAGGCCAAAAATAATTTGTCGCAGGCGCAGTCGCAGGTCATTCAGTCGAAATACGAATATGTTTTCAGATTGAAAATACTTGAATTGATGAAATAATCGCCTTTTTTTGACAGGGAAACGAAAAGTCGTTTTCCTTTAATAATCTTTTTTTAAAATTGAAAAATAAAATGAACGCAGACAACATCAAATCTCAAATGCGCAAGGGTTACCTCGAATATTGCATTTTGCTTATTCTGAGAAAAAAACCGGCTTATGCTTCGGATATTATTTCGGAACTCAAGCAAGCGAAGCTGATTGTGGTGGAAGGAACTTTGTATCCTTTGTTGACGCGGCTAAAAAACGGCGAATTGTTGGATTACCGTTGGGAAGAATCGCTGCAGGGACCACCACGCAAGTACTACGAAATGACCGAAAAGGGGTTGAGTTTTCTCGACGAACTCGAATTGGCATGGGACGAAATTAATCAAGTGGTTACACAAATTAAAAAAGTAAATTAGCGAATAGCTTATTCGTGTCGGTGAAACGGTATTGATGATTGGTAGAATTATTATTTTTTTTGAAAAGATAAAAACTGAAACCAGTCAGATCGTTGATCGGACAAAAACATTTAATTACTAGCAACAATGAAAAAGACATTAACAGTAAACTTAAACAACATTGTTTTTCATATCGACGATGATGCTTACGAAATGCTTCAGACCTACCTGGCCGATGTGGCACGTCATTTATCGGAGGATGAGAAAAAAGAGGTAATGAACGATATTGAAGCTCGTGTAGCTGAACTTTTTACTGAACGCCTTCAGCGAAATAAAAACGTTGTCAATATTGAAGATGTTGAAGAAATAATTAAGATATTGGGTAAGCCCAGCCAGTATGCCGATGAGGATGAGAACGATGCTGATGCATCTTATTCAAAATCCGAGAAAAAACGGGCCCGTCGTTTCTTTCGCGATCCCGAAAATGCTGTTCTCGGTGGGGTGGGAGCCGGGATTGCGGCCTATTTCACTATCGATGTTACCTGGGTACGCATAGTGCTTGTGATTTTGGCACTTATAAGCGCTGGTTATATGATACCCATCTATATTCTTGTATGGATCATTGCTCCTAAAGCTGTCACCGTTTCGCAAAGGCTCGAAATGCAGGGCGAGGATGTGACGGTAGAAAGTATTAAAACCGAAATCAATAACGTGAAAAACTATGTCGAGAGTGATAAATTCAAACAGTCGGCCAATAGCTTTGGTGAAAAACTCGGCGAAGTTCTGAAAGTGATGCTGAAAGTGATTTTCGGATTCTTTGGCGCTATTTTTGGAGTTGTAGGAATGATAATAGTGGGAGTATTGCTCCTTGTGTTGTTGTTCTTTATTTTCGAACCAAGTGTACTGAACGGTTGTTCCCCCGAATTTATAACCGATTTAAGCCTGATGACGCCCGACAAAGCAGTGCTGCTTGTTATTTCCCTGTTTTTGGTAGTTGGTTGTCCTATTTTTATGCTTATTTACTGGGCGTTGCGCATCATTTCCGGTCGCCACGAAACATCAAAAACTACCTCCTGGGTTGTATTTATTCTCTGGATTGCCGGCATATTTATGCTTTACAGCGTAGGTGCCCGCTCGTTGATTCGCTGGAGCAATACCGGTTTCGACAAACCCTGGGTATTCAATTGGGAAGACGATGAAAACTTACCGTTGAAAGATGAAAATCGCACTGTGGACGCCTTCAATAGCATCGAGATATCGGGAAATATTGAACTTGAATTGCAGCAGGATTCGGTAAAGAAGTTTACTGTTTCGGCAGCCGAACAATTGTTGCCCTATATCAAAACTGAAGTAAGAAATGGAAGATTGAGCATTTACACTAATAAAGTATTCCTCAACCGCAGAGTAAAAGTGTTTGTTGCCAACGATTCTGTTTTTGCACTTCGTGCCAACGGCGCCTCGCACATAAAGGTTTTAAATGAACTCAAAACTTCAAAACTTTCGCTCGAACTCACAGGTGCAAGTCAGGCACATATGATTGTAAATGTAGCCGGGCAGCTGGACGCCGAAGTGACCGGCGCTTCGTATGCCGACATTGATGGCGTTGCCGGATCGGTAGATGTTGAAGCCAGTGGAGCCAGTAAGGTTGATGCCGATCAGCTTAAAACTACTAAAGTGACTGTTGAAGCCAGCGGAGCGAGCAATGCCCGGGTTTTTGCAAGCGAATCTGTTGACGCCGACGCCAGCGGTGCCAGCCAGATTGAATGTATCGGAAGCCCGAAGATCATTAAGCAATCTGAAAATATGGGATCGAATATAACTATAAAATAATATATTCGGCTCGGATGGAGCCGACACCGCCTCATGAAGAGCCGACGACACCTCGATAGGAACCGACGACACATCATGAAGAGTCGACGCCTCCTCGATGGGAGCCGACAACGGTTCGATGGAAGCCGATAACGAATAAAAAAAAGACGATCACCAGATGATGATCGTCTTTTTTTGTCTGTTTTTTATTGAATTCTAAATCTCTCTTTCAATATTTCATTCAGTTTTTATTTTCTTCCTTTTTCACATCAGGATATACAATCCTTGTGTGGTATATATTTTTGATTTTTTCTTTGAATACCGATTTTACAGTTTCCACGTCTCTGAAACTTATGGGGGCATCTTTGAATTGTCCGTCGGCTATTTGCGAGTCAATCATTTGCTCCACAGCCACATTAATACTCTCTTCGGTGTAGATGCTGAGGCTCCGCGAGCGAGCTTCCACGGCATCGGCCATCATCAAAATTGCCGTTTCTTTGCTGTTGGGCAATGGTCCGGGATAGGTATAAGCCTCTTCGTTGGGCATTTTATCTGGGTTGGCGTTTATAAATGAATTGTAGAAGTACTTTGTTTTTCCACGTCCGTGATGTGTGGTGATGAAATTGATAATCTGTTCGGGGAGATGACTTTTTTTAGCTATTTCTACCCCATCGGTTACGTGACCTATCACAATTCTCGATGCTGTTTCGAAATCCATTTCCGAAAGAGGATTCTTTCCTCCCATCTGATTTTCGATAAAATATTCAGGGTGCTTCATTTTTCCAATGTCGTGGTACAAGGCACCTGTACGAACCAACAAACTGTTGGCGCCAATTTTTTTGGCAGCCTCGGTAGCCAGGTTCGATACTTGTAAGGTGTGCTGGAAAGTTCCGGGGGCAGTTTCAGCAAATTTCATCATCAGATCGCTGTTTACATTGGTAAGTTCCACAAGCGTTACTGCCGAAATTAAACCGAATATCTTTTCGAAAATATAAATGAGAATATAAGCAAATAGTAAAAAACCGCTGCTGATGGCAAAATACAAAACAGGTTGAAAATTTATGCGCTTTAATTCACCCTCACTCACCAGTTCCGATGCAAGGAAAATAGCAATGTAGGTCAGGAAAATATACAATGCCGTTTGTGCAAGTTGCGAGCGTTGTGTCATATCTTTCAGACTCGATACGGCAGCCATCCCCACAGCAATCTGCAACACAATAAACTGAAACGGATTATCTACCATGAACGAAATAATGAGCATGGTGATGATATGGGCAAAAAGAGCCGTTCGGGAATCGAAAAATACCCGAATAATTATAGGTAGCAGCGCAAAAGGAACCATATAATAACTCAGATTTGAGTAGCTAAGCGATAGTTTAGTGAGCCCCACCATCATTAAAATGACTAAACTCATAAAAAATAAATTGCCGAAATTATTGAAAATTCTCGGGCGGAAAAGATAGAGATAAAGAAAAAACAATACAATAAGTATAGTGATAATCACAATTTCGCCCATCAAAACCAAAGTAGACTGCTGGACGGACGACTTGCGTTTATCATTCTCAATTTTGAGCGATTTCAACACAACAAACAATTCGGGAGTAACTATTTCGCCTCTGTCTATAATTCTTTCGCCGGTCTGAATCATTCCCGATGTAAGAGACAGATTTTTCAGAAGGTCTTTTTTGTTAAGTTCGGATGTAACGCTGTCGTATTTTAAGTTATCCACCAAATATACATTCAGATTGTACGATTTCAACACCTCAGGCGCTCCGCGCAATAATTCTTCATAGGCCGTTTTGGGCGTTAAAACATCCGAAACAGCTATTTTCTTTGTTACCCGGTTAGGCATTATACAGTTGATACTTTGTTTTCCTCCTTCGGTCAATTCAATTAATTTTTCGGATGAAATAATTCCTCTTGTATATATGTTTTTTAATTTTTTAAAAATAAAATCCTGAAACATCAGGGTTGTTCCGTTCGCTTTGGCGTAATCGTCGGTCAGTTTTTTGAATTGAATCAAAGCCTGAGTAGTGTCCAATTGGTAATACGGAGTGTACGATTTCAAAAGTTCATCTTTCTCCGCTGTTATTTCCTTTTCGTTTTTATAAATCGGAAAATCAAACGAAGCAGTAATTAGTTCATAGGACCAGGGTTTACCAATCTCAAACTGGTATTTGAATTTGTTTTCGCGCGGGTATAACTGAACTATAATAGCGATCACACATAAAAAAAGACCAAACCTTGTGATGTTTTGCAGAACGTTCTGATTGATTTTCAACTTCATACTGAGTGATGTGTATAAATGAGTGTTACGAAAAAGTGCCGAAAATTACAAAAAAAAAGCTGAACATCGGCCATCTGTCCGAACTTTCATTAATTTTGCATTCTATTATCCTATCATTTTTTCTACTCAACAATATAAATAATCAGATGTTTGCAATCAATTTCCTCCCTTTAGTCCCGATGCGGGCTGCCGACAGCGAACGCAGCGAAATGATTTCGCAGTTGCTTTATGGCGAAACGGTTACTATCCTGGAATCGACCGACCGTTGGTTGTTTGTCGAAAACACTGCCGATCAGTACAGAGGCTGGGTAGATAAAAAAATGCTCAAATTGCTCGATGATCAGGAGTATGCATCGATATTGACGCACGGAGTTCAAACACTTTACTACCCTTTGCTTGAGTGTGAAAATAACAACACTTTTGAAAAAATGTACTTGCCCGGTGGGAGTCGATTGTATTCTTTTTCGAATAAAGTGAAGACTCACACCGATGTGGATATGACTTTCGATCCTGTCCTTCAAATATTTCCTGTTGAAATCAACGGTGCCAATATACTTAAAATTGCAACTATGTATTTAAATGCTCCGTATCTTTGGGGTGGAAAGAGTTTATTGGGCATCGATTGTTCCGGGCTTGTTCAGGTTGTTTTTTCTATTTGCGGTATTCAGTTGCCCCGCGATGCCTCGCAACAGGTAGAAAAAGGCGATTTGGTAAATTTCCTTGGCGAAGCGCAGCAAGGCGATTTGGCATTTTTCGATAACGAAGCCGGAAACATTACTCATGTGGGTATTTTGCTCGATGCCACGCGAATAATTCATGCTTCGGGTTGGGTGAAAATCGAAAAAATTGATAACCACGGAATAATTTCATCACAAACAGGAGAATACACTCACAAATTAAAAGTTATCAAACGTCTGATAAACAGTCGTTAATTCTCCTCGGATGTGTTTTGATTAAAAAAAACGAACTTCTGATGTAAGATGTTCGTTTTTTTTTCGTCAATAAAGTAAAGGGATCAATAATTAAAAAAAGAAACGGCCAACAGATATTTCATTGCAAATGGATGCACCACAATTCAACAAACAAATCATATCGTTAAGGGATCAACTCTTCCGTCTTGCAAAATCAATTTTGCAAAATAGCGATGCTGCTCAGGATGCTGTACAGGATTTGAATCTCAAATTGTGGGAAAAACGCAATCAGCTCGACCAGGTTGAGAACCTTCCGGCTTTTGCAATGCGATCGATGCGTAACTTATGTCTCGATGTCATTCGCCAAAACAAAGAAGAATCCGAGATCCCAACGGAAATAATGTTCGACGGACCAAATCCTCATCAAAAAATTGAAAGTAACGATATGGCTTCCCGAATCATTATTTTAATAGATAAATTACCCGAATTACAACGTACTGTAATAAAAATGCGTGATGTGGAGGGGCTGGAAATTAGCGAGATAGCATACATTACAAATCTGAATGCAAACGCCGTAACAGTGAACTTGTCGCGCGCTAGACAAAAAATAAGAGAACTAATTTTGAACGAACATAAACGAGTGGAGGAAAAAGTATGGAGAACATGAACGAACTTTTAGAACGATATTTCAATGGAGAAAGCTCTTTGCAAGAAGAAAACCAACTGAAAATCTACTTTAAAAGCAACAATATTGATCCGGAGCATGAAATGTACCGACCATTATTTGATGTGTTTGAAAGTGAAAGCGAAATATCGTATCACTCAGACCGTCCGGCCGATTTGAAAATAAAATCCCGCAAACTACCAAATTTTTGGTTGAAATCAATTTCGCTGACTGGAATTGCAGCCTCCCTGATACTGGTAGTATGGCTTTTCGGAAACAATTCGGCAACTACCGACTATGCAATAGTGAACGGGAAAAGAATAAACGATGCCGAATATGCACAACAATTGGCTGTGAGCAAAATAAATAAGGTGAACAAAATGCTGGCTAAGAATATGCAGCCCCTGAACAGCATTCGTATAGTGAAAAAAAATCTCGAGCCTGTTGATAAAATATCAGATATCAGATATGGTTTCGACCAAATGAGAAACAAACTTAATTTTAAACAATAAATAGTTTTTACAATGAAAAAAATAATTATGGTCACAGTGGCAACTATTCTTATGTTGTTGACCAGTGCAAATGCACAATCACTTCAACGCTTTTTCGAAAAATATGATGACGATAGTCGGTTCGAAAGTGTTTCTGTAGGTAAATTCTTATTTAGTCTGGCGCTGATTTCAAACGATATGGATGCCAATGAACGCGAACTGCTCTCGAACTTAAAGAAAATACGGATTCTGACTACAAATGATGTTCAGAATCGAGATTTTACAAATAACGTGATGAAAGATCTTGATAAAGTTGTAAATTCAGGAAATTATGAAAGTCTTGTCGAAGTGCGCGATAAAGGCGAAAGAGTTAATATCTATACCAAAATGTCAGGCGATAATTATACCGATTTACTTATAGCAGTGAAAGATGCCGGCGAAATAAGTCTTATCTGGTTAAACGGAAAGCTCCCAAAAAAAATTGTTGATCAAATTCAGCAGGATGCCAACAATAATGAACTTGCCAATTTACCTTTTAATATTAAATAATATACACATTACATATATGAAGAAAATGATTACAATTGTTGTTACGCTGTTATTACTATCAGCAGCAACTCAGGCCCAAACACTCCAAAAGTTTTACGATAAATATGGCGACGATGAGCGTTTTCAATACGTATCGGTAAACAAAGGAATGATGAATATGGCTTCTGTTTTTGGCGGAATGGCCAAAGACGAAAAGAATATGGTTGGAAAAATGCAGGGACTTAAAATTCTGACGCTCGACGAAAATGCCGACTCTCCCTTTGCTAAAGCCATTGTGAAGGAACTTTATCAGATCATCGAGGGATCAAATTTCGAAACTGCCGTCGAGGTGCGCGATAAAGGAGAGCGCGTAAATATCTTCTATCGTGTGGTGGGTGCCGATAATGCCGACATGCTTGTAGTTACAAAGGATAAAAGTGAATTTAGCTGCATTTGGATCAAGGCAAAGATGACAAAGGACGAAATATCAAAGGTGTTCTAAAGCATTTTACCAATTATAAGTCTTAGTTTCAAAAGTAAAAAAAGAAACCAATCAGCACGATTGGTTTCTTTTTTTATTTAAATATTCCAAAAAGAACTCCTACGCAGCCAATAAGTATAATCAATATCCCTGTTATTCGGTTCAGTATTTTTAATCCTCTCATATTTAGCTTACTCCTGAATTTACTTACGAAGAACGTAAGCGTACCCCACCACAAAAATGCACCCGCTAGTATTGAGACGATACCGGTTATTGATAAAAATAATGTCGTTTCATTGTTCATAAAATCAAAACGGGCAAAAAGAGCCATCAGCACAAAAAGCACGAGCGGGTTCGAAAACGTAAGTCCGAACGACGAAATATAATCACCGAAAACACTGTGTTTAACTGGCTCGTTCGGTTTGGGTTGAGTTGATGGGTTACTATTATATATAAAAGCACCAAATGCAATTAAAATTATACTGCCACCTAGTTCTATAATAAATCTTTGCTGTTCAATCAGATCAACTACAAAACTCACAAAGAATAAAGTAATCATAGTGTAAATCAAATCCGATGTAGTAGCACCCAGTCCGGTAGCTATTCCATATTTTCTCCCTCTGTTGAGTGTGCGTTGTATACACAACATGCCAATCGGACCCAATGGAATGGAAATAAATAATCCAATAATAATACCTTTAATAATAATTTCTATCATGTTTTTCTCTATGGCCTGCAAAGATAAAATAATTAAAGTAATGCTAATCAAGCTGTCTGTAAAAAACTGTCAATTTATAATATTTTATAATTCAAATCAAAGTATACAGCTTCTTTCCTGGTCGTAACCAATTTTATGTCGAAGTATTAATAGTATCCTTTCTAAATCAATCATAAATAGTCTTGGATGTTGTTCAATCACGCTATATATTTCTCGACAAAAGAGTAGTAGATTTCTGATTGTAACCTTCGCATAGGATAATTATTTAGATTTTACGACGATATACATGATTAAATAAAATACATATAATGTTCTAAGTGTAATAAAAGGAGTTCTGGAGTAATTTCATGTGTTTTGTTAGAATGAAACGGATTGTTTTTATAGCCTGATTTGTTCGAAAAATTTTTCATATCCAAAAGTACTTTTATTCAGCATATTAAAAAAATATTACAAATTATTCTGAATTTATTTGTTCAAACTCTTTGGTAAGAATAAAAAAGTGACTACTTTTGCAGCCGCTTTGAGAGAGAAGCCGGGTGTATGTGATAATGTGGTAAAAATGTGATAACGATTAAAAGAAATTATTTTTCCAAAAACGTTTGCCAGTTTAAAAATAAGCATTACCTTT
>JAYFRI010000321.1:0-2828 GCA_034926015.1 Paludibacter sp.
ATTCTTGCTTTAATGGCTTGTGTAAAGAGTTTCCAGTGAGTTAAATTACCTGCATAAATTCTATCTTCGGTAGCAGTAAGTCTTTTGTTAGTCGAAGCTTCAGTCCACTCTTTGTTTTCGTACAATGCCAACAAATCATCAGCTTCTTTTATCATCCAATCGTAAACCTGCTCTTGCGTGTCATACAACGGTGCAATAGAAGTGTAAGCTTTCGAAAGAGGCATATCTCCGAAAAGATCTGTAGTAAACAATGTAGACATCAATCGGATAGAACGACCTATAAGAATAAAGTTATAAGACTTTTCCTTTTCGGCGAGTTTTATCATTTCGTTTATATTTACACCTAAATCATAATAGTGACGTCTCCATTGAGGATGTCTGTTCATCGACAGGAATTCCCAACCACTGCGATAGGCAGTGGATCCGGTTTGACTTCTTCCGGCAGTGGTAAGCGCCTGTGATAAATAGGTTCCATATTCTGCATGGTCATAGTTTAACTGAGCAGCGTAAAATACGATAACCGGCAATTCTTTTTCGGGTGTTACAGTAACAGCCTTATCAGGATTAGTATTTACATCCAAAAACTCATCACACCCATAAAATGTGAGCATTAAAAATGCAATGATTATTATACTAAGTTTATTCATTTTTAATTACCGTATTAAAAGGTTATATTAACATTAAAATTAAAGCTTCTTGTGTTTGGCACCGAGAAATTATCGATACCAGCTCCACCCGAACCACCCGAAGTAGGGCTAACATTGATCTGAGGATCAGATCCTGAGTATTTTGTCAACAAAAAGAGATTTCTACCTGTGAAAGTGAGTTTTAAATCTTTAATTACAGATGACTTAGCAATATATGGCGTAAAATCATATCCTAAAGTAACATAACTCAAACGAATGTATGAACCATCTTCAATAAAGTTAGAACTTACTGAAGTGAAATAATTATTCATTGTCTGTTGATCAAAAATTACAGGTTTTGTATTTGGCAAATAGCTACCATCGTCCTGAAGGACTACACCATCAAATACTACTTCTCTGTTTCTGTAAGTTTCTAATCTTTTGTTCATTCCGCTTGAGAACAACGAACGTGAGGTTAAATTCACAACATCTCCGCCTTTTCGGCTATCAACGAGGAACGAAAGCGTGAGTTGTTTATAGCTCATTGTCGACGAAAGTCCTAACAGAAAGTCAGGCTCTCTGTTTCCAATCAGGTTGCCTTTAGCAGGACTAATTACCGGCAAACCTTCCTTGGTTACTAAAATCTTACCATCTTCGGTTCTTGTATAATCCTTACCTGTAATGGCTGTAGTTGACCCATGTAAATAGGCAGTTGGGAAAATATCGCCATACTGAGTACCTTGAATTTCGGTGAGCTGATCTGGTAAAGAAACCACTTTTCCACGATTCAATCCGAAGTTTAAGTTGGCATTCCACTTAAAGGAATTTGATTTTATAATCTGCTGATCGAGCGTAAACTCAACACCATGATTTTTTACCGATCCTTCGTTTCGTGTTTCCAGGATATTTCCAGCAGCTGGCGACACACGTACAGTTACAATCTGATCGTCCACCATTGTTGAGTAGTAAGCCACATCAAGTTTTGTCTTGTCTTTGAAGAATCGAAGGTCAGCTCCAATTTCCCATGAAGTTGTCATTTCCGGTTTCAGGTTTTTTGCAACACTCGCCGTTGGATCGGCAGCATATCCGCCATCAGGAAAAGTTTGAAATTGCTTAAACTTACGATCGAACAAATAAGCTGCTGCATCTTTACCTACTTTAGCCCAGTTTCCACGAATTTTTCCATAGTTGAAAAAATCTGTTGAAAGATGGAACAACTCTGTAAAAATTGCTCCGGCAGTAACTGAAGGATAAAAATAAGAATTATGATCAGGGTCCAAAGTAGATGAGTGATCATTACGGCCTGTAACACTTAAATGTGCAATTCCGTTATAGTCAAATCTGGCTTCGCCATAATATCCATAGTTTCTTTTTTGCGTGCGATACACACTAATGTCCGAACCCGGAATAATTTCCGCTACATTCTGAATGCTATAAAATCCACCAGGTATAATGAAATCGCGCCCGCCTATTGCCGACGAAAGTCCATTGTTACTTTTCAAATCAGCACCAGCCAGGAAATTCAACCCAAAATCATTTCCTAAATCAATTTTATAAGTAGCCATCACCTGAGCCATAAACATTTGGCTTCTGCTTTGCGTAGTTGAGAAAGTTCCAAAATAATCAAGATGAACAGACGGGAGAGCTTCCTGTGTGAAATCAGACTTTGCAAAACGTGGTGTTGTATACGATATTGTAGCTGTATTTGTTTGGTCATAATTCAACTTCCCTGTAATTTCAAAATTTTTGAATGCTTTCCAAAGAAGCGAACCTTGTACAATATTACGTGTAGATTGAGTTTGACCATAATCCTCATAACGGGACCAATAAGGATTCAGCGGAGAATCCTGCTTGTTATCAGCAAGATAACGCCATCTTATCGAACCATCCGGATTCTTATAATTGCTCATATCATCATTAATAGGCCAGTTATAGATGGACGACATTGCATTTCCAAATCCTCTTGATTTATTATTTACGATATTAGACATTAAATTAAGACTCAGATTTTTGGAGAAATTATAGCTTCCTTTGAGCATAACACTAATTTTATTCAAATAGTCATCAGGCACAACACCCTTTGTATCAGAATAACTGGCCGATCCATATGCATTGAAGTTTTTCGAACCTCCCGAAGCTGAGACATCGTATTTCTGGTAAATCCCTGTAGATAAAAAGCCGGAAACATTATCATAAATCTGT
>JAYFRI010000323.1:0-7400 GCA_034926015.1 Paludibacter sp.
TTCCGATGTTGCCCTGGTGGGTGGCGGTGCTTTTCCTCAGCCTGGAGAGATTTCACTGGCACATAACGGTGTACTTTTTCTAGACGAACTTCCTGAATTTAAGCGTACTGTCCTCGAAGTGATGCGCCAGCCGCTAGAGGATCGGAAAATATGTATATCGCGTGCTAAATTTACAATCGAATATCCGGCAAGTTTTATGTTGGTGGCGTCTATGAACCCTTGTCCCTGCGGTTATTATAATCATCCCGATCGCGAATGCGTTTGCGCTCCCGGAGTTGTTCAGAAATACCTCAGCCGCATTTCGGGTCCGCTGTTGGATCGTATTGACATTCATATTGAAATTGTTCCTGTTCCTTTCGAAAAACTTTCGGAATTGAAGGAGTCGGAGAGTAGCGAAAAAGTACGCGATCGAGTTATAAAAGCTCGTCAGATTCAGGATTTACGGTTCAGAGATATTGATGGGGTTTACTGTAATGCACAAATGTCGTCGAAGCAAATGCGTTCGTTTGCACAGATTGACAAGGCCGGTTCTGATTTGCTGAAAAATGCAATGCAGCGACTGAATCTTTCGGCAAGAGCTTATGACAGAATTATTAAGGTGGCTCGTACGATTGCTGACCTTGATGATGCCGAAAATATTCTTTCGAATCATATTGCCGAAGCCATCAACTATAGAAATCTGGACCGTGAAGGTTGGGCAGGGTAATAATTTATTAAAAAAACAGAGCATCTTCGTTCGAAGATGCTCTGTTTTTGAAAAATTTTGACTAAAATTTCACAGCAACTGAAGCTAAGAAATTAATTCCGGCCTGCGGAAAGAATCGCGTTTCGTTCACTCGTTTGCCATCTAAATAGTACGAATACCAGGTGTATGCATTTGTTTCGTATTTGGTATTGAACAGGTTATTCACCAGTAGCTGAAAATCAATTCCTCTCAACTTTTGTAATTTCAAAGCATATTTCAGGCTCAGGTTATTTACGAAATAAGCATCGATCGATCGTTCGTCGCTCGAAGTATTATCAAAAAATTGCTTTCCTACATAGTTAGAATAGAACCCAATTTCAAATTGCTTTAAATTGGCTGTGAAAATACTGTTGGCAATCATATCAGGAGAGTAGGCAATGTCGGTGGTACCTAATGCATTGTCCTTGGAGGCAACCCATTTCCAGTTAGCGTCGTACATGTCTATTCCTTCTTCGGTGAAATTCAGAATTTTATTCTGACTAACGGTGAAATTTCCATCCCATTTTAGCCAATCTATGATTTTAACTCCGGCAGTAAGTTCAATGCCAGCGCGATAACTGTCCGGCGTGTTGGAGGTGAGTGGTTCACCTATATCGCTGATTTTTCCGGTAAGTATCAACTGGTTTCTGTAACGCATGTAATAAAGATTTGCGCCTGCCGAAAACTCCGGTGACTGGAAACGGTAACCTGCTTCGGTATCGTAGAGGGTCTCAAATGTGGGTTGTGCTGCAGTGAGCGATCTTTCGGTATAATTATTTCTGTTGGGCTCGCGGTTCGAAACCGAAAAAGAAGCGTAAACGCTTTGTTTGTCATTCATTTTATAAGTAAGTCCTGCTTTGGGATTAAAGAAATGATACTGATATGGTTTCGCTGTTGTAATGTTACGCATTGTATTGTTGTCTTCATCATACTTGTCGTCGGTTCCATTCATGCTGTAACTGATGTAGCGATATTGCAGATCCACAGAAGCAAAAAATCCTTCGAATAATTCGGCATTTATTTTTGCATAAACATTGGCATCATCTTTTACTGAGTTGCTTTTGTACCAGAGCTTACTCATATCCAGGTTGTTTGCATTGCGCACCCAGATTACTTTTCCTGTATGATCACCATCGTAGCGATTGACAGCTCCTCCTATTGTAGCATTGAGTTGTTTTGTTTCGTAAGTAAGGGCGTAAGTAAGTCCGTAAAAATAATTATCGAGCCATTTCTGGCGTACCAAATCGGTTTTCTCCAGTGCTTTACCGGCTAAAGTGTCCGGAGTTAAGCCGTATTCTTTATATACTCTGTCTTTTTTATATTCCTCGTAATAACCTATTCCACGTGTTAAGTGGGCGGTAACATTCAGATGAAGTGCGGGTTGGAATTCCTGTAACCAATGCAGCTGATAATGAGTTTGGTTGTAATTGTCTGTTTGGTTGTCGTAATACTGAGTTTTTCCGTTGTTATCGGTAAATTCACCAAGTTCGTTGTAGGTACGATTGGTTTTCATAATTTCCGAATCTACCCCATTCCAGGCCTGATAAGTTTTTTCGTTTCCACCAAAGGTGATAAATTTAAGCGTTGTTTTGTCGCTGAAATAGCCGGCCGAAAACAAATAAGATTTCAAATTTACAGATGCACGGTCGATATAGCCATCGGAGGTGATGTTGGAGACTCTCGCATCAAAGGCAAAACCATTTTTCAATACTCCTGTTCCTGCTTTTAGTGTGTTTTTATTGGTATTGAACGAACCTATCGAAGAACTTATTTCGCCATAAGGTTTTGCATTCAAACTTTCGGTTTGCATATTGATACTTGCTCCGAAAGCTGCAGCTCCATTGGTGGAAGTCCCTACGCCGCGTTGCACCTGAATTGACGAAAGCGACGACGCAAAATCGGGCATATTTACAAAAAAAGTACCATGCGATTCGGCATCGTTCAATGGCACTCCGTTCACAGTGATGTTGGTGCGGTTGGCATCAGTTCCACGAATTCTGAAACCCGTATATCCAATCCCTGTCCCGGCATCCGAAGTAGTAATGAACGATGGCGTAAGTGCAAGCAAATAAGGAATATCCTGCCCCAGATTTCGTTGCTCGAGGTCTTCTTTTTTTACATCGCTGTAAGCCACAGCCGAGCGTTCGTTGGCACGAATTGTGGTGACTGTAATTTCACTGAGTTTATATGATTTACGGTTGAGTTGGACGATGTTTTCGCGGTCTGTGTAGGCTTGTAGAGTTTTTGTTTCGTACCCAATAAACGAAATTTCGAGTGTGTAACGGTTCTTTTTTAGTTTGTCGAAGTTAAATGAACCTTGTTCGTTGGTAGTTTTACCAATGTCATCGCTTTTGATGTAAACAGTGGCACCTTGAAGTGCATTTCCGTTTTCGTCGAGCACTTTCCCTTTTAGGCTGTGCTGGCCAAAACATAGAAAAGAAAATAGAAATAAAAATGTGAAAATTGAAAATTGTCTCATAACAAATTGATTGGTTGATTAATAATTTTGTTTTGAGAGCCAAAAATACGGATGATTGTTTCTTATTCCCTTCGCGGAATTACCCGTGCAGGTTCAAAGGGTATGATCTCAGCCCGAAATATTAAGGCACCCCATTTTAGAATGTATGTGTTTGAAACGCTTTAGAAAATATAAAAGTTCAAAAAAACCGTTTCGTGTAAAGAAAAGAAAGAAAAACAGCCCTGGAAGCGAGCCGAATTCCTTTCGGGGGACAAAGATAGATAAAACTTGGAAAGAAACAAATTCTTACTCAATTTCATTTTTTTGATGTTTTAGTATTTTGTCTGCCGTTGTTGTTTTGTAAAGTGATTTGAATTGAGCATTTTGATATAATTTGAAGTAAAGAATCAGACGAAATAATAATGATTATAGTATCTTTGCTCGCTCAACTTTACAAGCTGAAATAAAAAAATGACTCACGAAAAAATAATAGAACTTACTGTCGCCTTCGTAAAACAAACGCTCGTCGATGCCGAAGGTGGTCACGATTGGTGGCATATTTTCAGGGTATGGCAACTGTCAAAACACATTGCCGAAACCGAAAAAGCCGATATGCTTGTGGTTGAACTGGGTGCGCTGCTGCATGACATTGCCGATGCGAAGTTTCACAATGGAGATGAGCGTGTCGGGCCTGAAAAAGCCCGCAGCTTTCTTCTTTCTATCAATGTCAGCGAAGAAATTATAACACACGTTGAACGAATTATTACGAATATTTCGTTCAAAGGCGGAAGGGTGATTCAGCAATTCAAATCATTGGAACTGGACATAATTCAGGATGCCGACAGGCTTGATGCCATTGGTGCTATCGGCATTGCCCGCACGTTTAATTATGGCGGTTTTAAAAACAGAGAGATGTACAATCCCGGAATTCAGCCTAACTTAAACCTGACTAAGGAAGAATATAAAAACAGCACAGCGCCTACGCTCAATCATTTTTATGAGAAACTATTGTTGCTCAAAGATAGAATGAATACTGCTACAGGCAGAAAGATGGCCGAACACAGGCATCGGTTTTTAGAATTATTTCTTGACGAATTTTATGCCGAATGGGATGGAGTCAAATAGTGGGATAAAAAAATACGATTGATTTCAATCGTATTTTTTTTGTTAAAGAATATCGTATTTTAGCTGTTTTTGAGTATTTCAACCAGCCATTTCCAGCATTTCTGAGTTGAGGATATGCTCAGGCGTTCATCCGGCGAATGTACGCCGTACATTTGCGGACCAATAGAAATCATATCCAGATGTGGGTATTTTTCTAAAAAAAGACCACATTCAAGTCCTGCATGAATAGCGCGAATGCCTGGCGTTTCATTGAAAAGCGTTTTGTACGCTGCTTGGGCAACTGTTAGTACATTCGATTTTAAATTTGGCTTCCAGCCCGGATAGCCATCTCCATGAGTGGCAGTAGCTCCGGCCAGTGTCAATGCAGCTTCCACCTGATTGGCAATGTCGTATTTCGACGATTCTATCGAACTGCGTTGACTTGTGGTGATCAGTATGTTGTTGCCGGGTTTCATTTTTATTGAAGCCAGGTTGGTCGAAGTTTCTACAAGTCCGGGCATGTCGCGGCTCATGGCTATTACTCCGTGCGGACAAGCATACAAGGTATTGAGCAATGCATCGGATGTTTTTTTGTCAACCACTGTGGTAGGCAGTTGTTCCGATTCAAGGGTGATTTGTATCGTTGTTTCAACTTCGCCGAGTTCCAACTCAATCTCTGCAATAAATTGATTCAGCAGCACCCGCACATTTTCTTTTTCGGAATAAGGAACTGAAACAACCGCTTTTGCTTCGCGTGGAATGGCGTTGCGCAGGTTTCCTCCATCAAAACTATGGAGTCGTAAATCGGTTTGCTTGTTGACTGTCCACAAATATCGGTTCAGAATTTTATTGGCATTTCCAAGTCCTTTGTTGATATCATCGCCCGAGTGACCGCCCTTCAATCCTTTTACCGAAACTTTAAAAGCGAAATAGTCAGCAGGTGCAGGTTCTTCGGTGTAAGGCAAAGTGGCAGTAGTGTCGATACCTCCGGCACACCCAATAAAAATTACGCCATCATCTTCCGAATCGAGGTTTATAAGCACTTCACCTTTCAGAAAATTATTTTCCAAAGCAAAAGCGCCTGTTAACCCGGTTTCTTCGTCCACCGTGAAAAGGCATTCGATGGCCGGATGTTGCAGCTCGTCCGAAGTGAGAACAGCCAGCATCATTGCCATTCCTATGCCATTGTCGCCACCAAGCGTTGTTCCACGTGCTTTTACCCAGTCGCCATCGATATAGTATTGTATGGCATCGGCGTCAAAATCAAACGAAACGTCGCTGTTCTTTTCGCATACCATGTCCATGTGGGCTTGTAGAATTACAGTTTTCGATTTTTCGTATCCCGGAGTAGCTGGTTTGCTTATCAGGATATTGCCTGATTTATCTTTTTTATAATCGAGTTGATGGGTTTTGCTGAAATTTTCGAGAAAAGCAATTACTTTTTCTTCTTTTTTCGAAGGACGTGGAATTTGGGTGATGTCGTGAAAGTAGTTCCACAAGAGGGTTGGTTCTAGTGTTTTCATATTTTTATTTAAAAAATTATTGTTTGTTATTTTGGTTGTTTGCAAAGTTAGCAAAAATCAGGTTTTTTCTGCCATTATTTTTATATCAATAAAATAGTTTCTGGTGTGGAATGTTCAAAAAAGAATCAAATTTTAATGCTTTAGCTACTTCTGTGTTTTCATGTATTTGTAGCTTGTTTTTTTAAAAAGATACTTCGCACGAAGATGTAAATATAAAAGAATAAAAATGCTAACTTTGCACTTGATTTTTTTAAAAATATTTTTCCTGTTAATTATTGAAACAAAATTTATTCCAATGAGTTTTTACGGTGTTGAATTTACTTTGATTGAGTTAGTTGTTGTAGGATTGTTGTTGTTGGTATTTATTTATCAGATTTATTTTTATACCCGTTATATACAGGGCGTTTTACGATTACGGACGGCTGCAAACAAAGGGAAAGTTGCATTTCAAACTGAACAACCGCCAGTTTCGGTAATTATTTGTGCCAAAGACGAAGTGGATAATCTGCGTAAATATCTTCCTTTTGTGTTGGAACAGGAATACCCTGATTTTGAAGTGATAGTAGTAAACGATGGTTCGACAGATGAAACAGAAGATTTGCTTACCGATCTGAAAAAAACATATAGCAACCTGCGCAGTACCTTTGTGCCTGTGGGAGTTACTAACCTGAGTACCAAAAAACTGGCGCTGACACTTGGTATTAAGGCAGCTAAAAATGATTGGTTGCTTTTTACAGATGCCGACTGTATGCCCGAGGACAAAACATGGATTTCGCGCATGGCGCGTAATTTTAATCCGGGTGTTGAATTTGTGCTCGGTTATGGAGCTTACATGAAGAAAAAGGGTTTTGTAAATCGTCTGATAACTTACGATACATTGTTTATAGCCCTTCAGTATATGGGTTTTGCCCTTACCGGTAAGCCCTATATGGGCGTGGGTCGAAATATGGCTTATCGCAAAGATGTGTTTTTCCGCAACAAAGGTTTTGCTTCGAACCTCAATCTTCGTTCGGGCGATGATGATTTGATGGTCAACCGTGCTGCCAACGGCTTTAATACGAAGATTGAAGTTGCGCCCGATAGCATTACCTGGTCGGAACCCAACAAAAGATTCAGGGATTGGTATTATCAGAAAGAACGTCATTTGTCGGTAGCTTCGTTTTATAAAGCACAAAGCAGGTTTCGGCTTTCGTTGGAACCCGTTACGCGGGGCTTGTTTTATGTTTGTTTTCTGCTGGCAATGGTTTTTGGTAGTTTAATAACAATGATAGTTGCCGGAGTTTTATTGCTGGCACGTTTAGTGGTTCAGTTGGTTGTGGTGAATCGTTCGTCGAAGCATTTCGATGGACGGAAATATATTTTTATGTTGCCGGTTTTCGATATTATATTGCCGCTCATTACATTGTTTTTGCTTACCTTTGGCCGAATGGGCTCTAAGGCTAAAAATATTCAGTGGAAATAATTTGATATCCGGCAATAAGCTTCATTGCATTTGAACATTGATCATTTTAAAGTTGTTATATTTTTAGTAACTTTTATGTTATGCCCAGAGCAAAACGTACGCTTTAAGCTTCCCATATTTCATGATTGA
>JAYFRI010000137.1:0-13376 GCA_034926015.1 Paludibacter sp.
GGGAAAACAGCCGAATCGAGCAATGCCGACATCATTTTTACTTCGCCTTTTGGAGTTGTTTTTCCCCATGGGTTTGGAAAATCTTTTCCCAGCAGAATAATACCACCACGTGGGCCACGAAGTGTTTTGTGCGTTGTAGAAGTCACAATGTGAGCCCATTTTACAGGATTCTCAAGCAAACCTGCAGCAATAAGTCCTGCTGGGTGAGCCATGTCAATCATAAGCAAAGCACCTACTTTATCAGCAATTTCGCGCATGCGTTTGTAATCCCACTCGCGAGAATAAGCCGAGCCACCACCCACAATCAATTTGGGTTTTTCGCGCAATGCCACTTCTTCCATTTGGTCGTAATCCACGCAACCTGTATCTTCTTTTACGTTATATTCGCAGGGTTTGTAAAGAATTCCTGAGCTGTTTACCAACGAACCGTGCGACAAGTGACCGCCATGAGATAAGTTTAAGCCTAAGAATTTGTCGCCCGGATTAAGGCAAGCCAAAAACACAGCAGCATTAGCCTGAGCACCCGAGTGAGGCTGCACGTTAGCCCATTCAGCTCCGAAAATTTCTTTCAAACGATCGATAGCAATCTGCTCGCTCTGGTCCACAACCTCGCAACCACCATAGTAACGTTTGCCCGGATAACCTTCGGCATATTTATTTGTCAACACCGAACCCATAGCTTCCATTACCTGATCGCTCACAAAGTTTTCTGATGCAATCAATTCAATACCTTTCATCTGACGCTGTTTTTCACGTCCGATAATGTCAAAAATTACCTGATCTCTTTTCATTTTACAAAATGTTTGCCCTTAACCCCCAAAAGGGGGAATCGAAGACGTAGTTTATATAATTGTTTTATTATTAATTCATTTTTTTAGTTCCCCCTTTAGGGGGCCAGGGGGCAACAACAACTCCTGAAATCTTTCAACAAATTTTCCTACATGGAAGCCATCCATCAGCGCATGATTGGCATGTACATCCACCGGAAGCCACATTTTATCGCCTTCGCGGGTGATTTTACCAAAAGTGATTTTCGGAATGCTACGTGCCGCACTAAATTTACGTGCATGATTTACCGCTGTAAAATCAAGCCATGGGACTGTGGAATAGTGAATGACTTCTGGTCCCGGATCCGGAAATTTCAATCCGAACTCGGCTTTCACTCTTTCCGTTTCTGTTTTTGCTTGTTGCATAAATGCTTCAATATCCTTATTGTAAGGAAAATAGCCACAACCATAGGTTTCATCTTCCCTGAAAATAGTAGCTCCGGCACCTACACTGTCGTAGCAAACCACTTTATCATCCTCAATCCGGTATCGAAACTCTTCAATTTCGTTAACTGCTTGAAGCGACAAATATAAGTAATATAACGAAAACTGATACCCTTTTTCTTTTGCAACTTTACGAGCTGACGAACACTCCAGACGCACAACAACCCCAAACAAAGGCTCATCAAAAGTATTAAATACTTCGAAATGCTCACGGCGTTTCCAGGTTGATATGTCTACAAAGTGTTTACCCTCAACCCCTGAAGGGGAGTTTTGATTGGCTTTTTCTGCCCTTTTTTCTCTTTTATCAATCATTTTCAGTTCTAAAAAAACAATTCTATCCTACCTACTTTAGTATCTGAGGTACATTTTTATTATTCCCCTTTAGGGGTTAGGGGGCATTTCTTTTTCTTCTTTACTGTCCAGCCAAATTTACCGATTTCTTCCCCCAGCTTGTAATAATGACCATGCGAATATGCAATCAGTTTTGCTTCCGAAAGTTTAAAAGTATCGGTTTCAGGATCAATATATTTCGAATCGGCCTGCACATTTATCACCTCAGCAATAAACATATCGTGCGAACCCAGTTTTACAATTTCCTTTACTTTGCATTCAATGCACAATGGCGATTCCCTGACGATAGGTGCTGCCACCTTTTCACCTTTCACAGGTGTGAGTTTCATTTCGGCAAATTTATTAAAGTCCCTTCCGCTTTTCACACCACACCAGTCGGTTGCATAAGCCATGTCCTCGTTGGTGAGATTGATCACAAACTCGCCGTTTTTCTTAATAATATCGTACGAATGGCGCTCAGGACGCACCGAAATATAACACATGGGCGGATTAGTACAAATCGTTCCTACCCAACTAATGGTAATCAGATTGTAATCCTCAGGTGCGCTGCCACACGAAATAAGCACCGCAGGCAAGGGATAAATCATCGTGCCGGGCTTCCAGCTGATATGAGTTTTTTCGTTTTCCTTCATTTTTAAATAATCAGATCCAACCTTTATTTCAATTTCACCTCTTCGGCCCATACTTCGCGTTCGCAGTAACGACATTTCAGACGGGTTCTATTATCTTCTTTCAAAACATAAAAACTGGTCTGAACAGGCTGGTGATTGGTAATACAGTTTGGATTAGCGCATTGGATTACCTCACGAATTTCCTCTGGCAATACCAACGGACGTTTTTCAACCACTTCGTAATCGCGGATAATATTAATTTTTGCATCGGGACAAATCAGCGCAAGCTTATTGGTTTCGTTCACTGCAAGCGCTCTGTCGGCAATTTTCACAAGTCCCTTCGAACCAATCTTTTTACTTTCAAGGTTATTTGCAAGCGTAATCTGATTGGTACAGGTGTCTAAATGCAGAATTTGCACCACTTTAAATAATTTATCCGACGGAATATGATCAATCACCGTTCCATCTTTTAATGCTGCTACTTTTAATTTCTTTTCCATTGAATACGGATTATTGCGAATTAAATCGAATTTTACGAATTATCTACTCATTCCCCTTTAGGGGTTATGGGCCAATACTTTACTCAGAATTGCCTGACGAACATACAAACCGTTTTGCGCCTGTTGAAAATAATAAGCCTTTTCGTTACTGTCCACATCCGGATCAATTTCGGTCACTCGTGGTAGCGGATGCAAAATTTTCAGATTGGGTTTGGAGTTGGCCAGCATATCGTTTTTCAGCGTGTATACATTTTTCACCCTTTCATACTCCATCAAATCCTGAAAGCGTTCTTTCTGCACGCGTGTCATATACAAAATATCGGCATCGTTGAAATTATCGTTCAGTTCATTCGATTCGGTAAACGGGATATTATTTTTTTTGCAAAATGTTTTATACTCGTCGGGCATTTTAAGTTCGTCGGGCGCAATGAATTTAAAAGTCGGATTGAAATGCGACATGGCCATAATGAGCGAATGTACTGTGCGGCCATATTTGAGATCGCCCACGAGACAAATGTTCAGGTTTTCGAGCGTTCCCTGTGTTTTCAGAATTGAATAAAGATCGAGCAAAGTCTGCGAAGGATGCTGATTGGCACCATCGCCCGCATTGATAATAGGTACAGGCGATACTTCGGAAGCAAAGCGGGCAGCTCCTTCGAGCGGATGACGCATCACAATGGCATCGGCATAGCAACTCACCATGTGAATGGTATCGTTGAGTGTTTCGCCTTTCGACGAGCTACTGGTGGCAGCATCGGAAAAGCCGATAATTTTTCCTCCAAGTCGCACCACAGCTGTTTCGAAACTAAGGCGTGTACGCGTGGAAGGCTCAAAAAAAAGCGTTGCAATCACTTTGCCATCGAGTGTTTTGCGGTTGGGATTGGCTTCGAAATCAGCAGCCGAATCGAGAATAGCAAGAATTTCATCTTTGCTGTAATCGGAAATTGAAACTAAACATTGATTGCTCATAAGATTACTCCAAACCCCAAAGGGCTTTTTATTACTCTAATTCATGAAGAAGAATTCAGAGCGTTTTTTGTTAGATTTTAATTTTAAAGAAAAACAATACTCCATTATTAATACCCTTAGATGAAACTGTATTTTCCTCCTTTAAGGGTCAGGGTATAAAAAAAACCAACACAAATCCGACGCAGATTTATATTGGTTTAGTTTTTATTTCAGGCAATTTTCCCAAGCAACTTATTTGCAAATAGTCGCTCTGATTGAAAACATATTTGAATTGCTTTTTTTCCATTTTCTTTCGGTTACAAAGATAGATGAATTTTCGTTATCAGGAAATTGTTTTTGAAGTTTAGGGTTTATTTTTTTTATTTTTCGATATTGATTTTATCTCATCTTCATTTACCCGAAATTCAACAATTCTTCGAACTAAATCAATAGGAACGGGCGTTTTCAACGGAAATTGTATAGCGCCTTTCGACGTTTTGTAGGCCGTGAGTTCGTCGCTGAAAACTACTATAGGTGAGCCGGTAGGGTAGAAGCCTATGTGATGTTTATTGGCCGAAAAATACACAAGTACACCATGAATTTTATATGCAGGCATTCCATAACTGATGATTTCGCTGGCAGTAGGAGCAGCACTTTTAATTACTTCTCTGAGTTGATTCAATATTGGTTGTATCGTTTCGCTTTGAGCTGCAATATATTCATCTACCGTATTGTATGCTGTTTTGGAATCCATGCTTTTCGGTTTTACGTGCAATGAAAGAAATTATTTTTTTCCCGTTTTCTGAATTGTTTTGTTCAGTATTCTTTCAAAAGTAGTCATACTGGCAATTTCGTCGATATCGAACGAAACGCCGAATGCTTCCTCAACGGCCATTATTAATCTGAGTTGCCCCAGACTATCCCAGTTTTCGAATTCGTTTTGCCTTGTTTGAAGCGTTATTTTATCGCTTTGTGTATTGAATGTGGTTACAAAAATTTCTTTTAGCTTTTCTTCTGTATTCATCTGTTAGTTTTTGTCAGTTTTTTTGAATAATAAAGTTCATCGTTTGTAGTAAAACCGTAATCGCTTAAAAAAGTTTTTAGCATAGCATTGCGCTGTGTTGGTTTGTACACTGCATTCAGTTCATTTACATTGAGTTTTTTTAATTTCTCTATTACAAAGTTCATAAAAAAATGCTCAACTTTTCGGCCTAATACCCTGCAACTTAACATATATGCATCGAGAAAAGCGCTATCGCCATTCAATTTTATAATTGCACAACCAATAATTCCTTCATTGCCAAATTTGTCTTCATATTCGCAGCTAAGTGTTAAATAATCGGAATCTTTAGTGATATTCAGCATCTCAATATCGCTATATCGTTTTAGGCTCAGGTTGAATTGATTAGTTTTCTGAGTGAGCTGAGCAATACGTTGGTACGATTCGGCATTGACTTTTTTAATTTTAAGCCTTATGTTGAGTTTTTTTATAAATTCGTCGTAACTGAGCTGCTGTGATACGTTTTGTCTTTCAGCATTTCTACGGTACTGATTTGTTTTCTCTATATCTTCGGCTGTAATGGCTGTCCGAGCAAAAAACGGATAAACAACATCAGTTATCAACCAACGGTTTAGTTGAGTAATATCTTTGGGAAATTCGGGCACTGTCAGTTCCGGGATTTCATTTCGGGCATGCTCCCTTTCCACAGGATGATCATCAATAAACACAAAACTATCAACACCGAGGTTTAAATCGGTTGCCATGCGGAGGATATTGTCGGCTTTTGGCGCCCAGTTAATGTAATGACCCACAAAATCGTCCCATTGCAACAGCATGTTTTTATTCTTTTCGAATACTTCGCGAACATCGTCTTCGTTGTTTTTTGAACTGATAAGCAACAAAACACCCTGATTTTTAAGCTTCAGAATATTCTTCTGGAAATCAGCATAAATTTTTCCTGTTCCCTGATTCCCGATTTGAATGTTCTCCCAACCATCCTCAGCGGCTACACCTCCCCAAATAGTGTTGTCCAAATCCAGAACAAGTACTTTTTTTGTTTTGCCCTGAATGCTGTTTAATAAATAATTCATCTCATTAGCTATGGTTTTAAATCCTGCATATGAGAATTTTATAGAGCCAAGGTACCAGTATTTATCGTCGAATAAAGAATTGTAGCCATGATAGGATATAAGCCGGTTCATTTCAAATACATGAACATTTGGCTTCCGGGAGACGTACATTTTCAGATCATCATTCATTTTGTTTGAAAATGAGTTGTTGTTGCTCGTGTAGGTTTCGACCGAAAAAGGCTGTAACATAAAGTCGGCAATAATAAACTGTGTATAAGTATGATGTGCGCTGAAAAAGTCGATGGCCGTAAATAATTCAGCTGTATCTTGCGCGAATTCGTTGGCATTGAGGTATACAAAAACAAAATCAGGATTAAAGCTGTATAATCCTGATAATGTATTTAGTAATTCCGGTTGCCATTGATTGAAGCCGGCACAATAGACACTCAAATCATTGTTTTTCTCCAAATTATTTTTGAGCGGATCGATATTTACATTGCTCAGTAAAGCTATTTTTTTCATTGTTTTTTACACGAAAAATAAACTGAAATGTTTTGTTAATTAAGTGAATACCGAATCGCCATCACCTTCCTGAAAATAGTCGACCGAAATATCGTGATTCCGGGGAAACAGGTATGGGCGCTTAATGTTACGGATATAAATAAAATTCGTTCTTTTGCTTCTGAGCTTATCGGACAGCCGGTTATCAAATGTGGTGATTGTATTGATAAGTTCTTTCAACGATAAATTAACAAGATAAGCGGCAATACTTCCCATTTGTGCATCGGCGGCATAAATGTGATTGACTACCATGTTTTTATCGCGTATTTTAAGCAATACAATTCCTACGAGTTTATCCTCCTGATTGTAGATTTTAAGTATCCGGTGTTCGAATTGATCGGCTTTGGAACTGAAAAAATACCGAGCCGATTCTCTGTCGGCTTTTCCTTCCGACATCCATGGATATTCTAAAATCCATCTGAAATATTCAATTCCTCTTACAATGCTTTTATCCCTGGCTATAAATGTTTGCAAAAAAACATCCAGCTCATCGTTTAATCGTTTATTTTCAACGATCTTAAATTTGTTTTTACCTTTTTTGTGGATTCCCTTTCTTGATTTCAGTAATTCATTTATCGATCGCTCAAGCAATTTGTAAAAGGTCATCAGCGATTTTAAATCGGGATAACGGGCTTCGAGCATGCTTGCAAAACATAGATTTATGTAAAATGTACGTCCTTTTTTATACTGCGTATTCTGAAAAACACCCAAACTCAAATATGTTTTTTCCAACGAAAACAAAAAATTGGAAATATACAGCGAGTTCTTATATTGTTTTATCAACAGATAGAAAAGCTGCGATGCCAAATTCCCCTGCCGAAAGCTTTCTTCCACCCAAAAGCAACTCAACCAATGTATCTTTTTCTCTCCGTTCTCAGATGGTATGATATCCGGCAAAACACCAACATAACCGACCAAATCGGCATTTTCGTAGGCCGCCCAAAGCAAAATGTCATCATCCGAACAATACGGATTGTTGTATTGCGACCAACCACGCTGAAAACTAATAGGAACTTTATTAAGCACCCTGAAAAATTCGGAGTGGATAAATACTTTAAGTTCGGCTTTGGTATATGATTTTATCTGCATTATTTTCTAATTATTACGTGTTTGGAAATGAACATTTTAAGAATAAAAAACAGATATTCGTTTTTAATAATTGATGCAGCGCTTGCGCTACCTTTAATCTCCATAGGTATCCGCTGAAGATTTGACTTTACTGAGTCAAGTTTCAGATTTGCAGTACCGAAAGTAATATCAACATCATTTCTTATGGCATCGAAAAATGATTTGCTTACTTCGAAGTCGGTATACGGAAATGAAAATAAACGTTCTTTCAGGTTAAAATTATCAGTTAAGAAACGGATTGAGCTTAAGGTTTCGTCAATTTGTTCGCTAAGGCTTAACGCCGGAAAATAAGGATGCGAAACAGAATGAGCTCCTAAATTAAAACCCTGATCAACAAGTTTTTTTATTTGTTCGGTACTGAGATAAGGCTGGTGCTTAGCCAAATACTCCTTAAAATCGATATCCAATACCGGAGCAATCAGATCTGCCAGTTCTTTCGAATTGTAAGTAATGAGCAAAAAATCAGATGCTTGTTTGTATTCGAGATTGTATTTTCTGAAATATTCAACAATATAACTCAATTGCCCGGGTGTAAGTTCGGTTTTTAGAACTTTTTCAATCAGAATGCTGATTTTGAGTCTGTAGAACATATCCTTATTGTCGATAAAGCCAGTGTTTACAAAAAACGTGGCCGGAATGCCTTTACGAAGCAAAATAGGGGCAACTACATCGTAAAACTGACGCAATCCATCGTCGAAGCTAAGGAAAAAAGCTCGTTTACTTCTTAGCGTTGTAGAGAACTTATTGTCGATAAGGTAATTGTGCGAAACTGCGTTGTAGTTTTGTTGCAGAAAGTCAAGGTCTTTCTCGAAACGGGATGTTGAAATCACCGGATATAAATGTTTGAGATGAATTAAATCTTCATCCGAAACAGCATGGTAAAACGGCAGTATGAGGTGCTGACCCGATAGCCTGATTAAAAAATCAAGATCGAAACTTTTTTGCGTTGTACTCACTAATTTTTTAATTGCCGTTTTCATAACAACAAAGGTAGTTTTTTCGGTTGCCTTTTGCGACTGAAAATAAATTTAATTTAGTTGTTTTCGATGATTACTCCGATTATATTCTCCAATTTCGATTTTAATTTCTCTGCATCCGACTGACGAATGGCCAATTTCATTGCACACATATTATCGAACGATTGATCAAGTATCTGAGGACTCATCTCCTTAACGATACGCATCACTTCATTCATAAGCAGATAATCAAATTCTATCGAAATTATTTCGTCGATAGTTTGCTCCACTATGCTGGCCTGTTCAAGCGCATTCCTACTTGCTTCCTTGTAAGCCGTTATTAATCCCCCGGTACCGAGTAAAATGCCACCGAAATAACGCACCACTATAACAAGCACATTTGTAAGTTCAAACGAATTGATTTGCCCAAGAATAGGCCTTCCTGCTGTTCCCGAAGGTTCGCCATCATCGTTAGCGCGCCATTCGTTTTTTGCATTTCCAAGCATATAAGCGTAACAAATGTGGCGTGCATCGTAGTATTGTTTTCGGTATTGTGCTAAAATTTGATTGATTTCGTCTACATTTTTCACCGGAAATGCAAAGGACAGAAATTTACTTCCTTTTTCCTTGTAGCTTCCCTCGCTACTCGATGCTATGGTTCTAAATGTATCGGACATGAAATCTCAGATGCGTATTTTTATGCAATCCACAAAAGTAATGAAAATGTATCATAAAATAAAATTCGGTGAAAGAAAGGTTAAACAAAATAAAAAGAGTTTATTGTGTTGATATTTAAAAGTTTGCATTCATTGGTAATAGCGTTAATTCAATGAAAAAAATAAACTTTCATTCGCTCAGATTGTTTTATAAAAAGATAATGAAGTGTTTACAATTTTAAAATCTGAATTCTATGTCGAAAATTGATTTAAAACAAATTTATCTGGAACTTGAGCTCCAGATCAAGAGGTTAAATCAGTCCAATATGACTGTTTACCGCGATGATGCCAGAGATGATGCTCAACAGGTAATCCGTGAGCTAAACAAAGAAATTGATCTGTGGGTCAGTTGGTTGAATGAACGACGTATTGCTTGCTACGATCTGGAAAACCTGTTGATAGCTCAAAGAGAGAACATAAAGCTCGATCGACTTAAAAAGAAGGGAGTTGATCAAACAGAATTAGAATTGTTCAAAAACGATATTCTCCGATTGATTGCCAGGGCAATTATGAATACCTATCTGGAGTCGCTTTTTTTAGATCAAAACATAAAGAAACATAAATCGGATGACTTGTTTGAAGCTTGATGCCCATATTGCTTTTATTTGTTAGAAAAAAGGGACAAAATAAACTTTGAAATTTAAATACCTGCCTGTAGAATTTAATCGGGGGCAGGTGTTTTTTTATATAAAAAAACGGTCGGATAGCAAAAAAAATAGTGTATATTTGCAAGCGTTATTCAAAAAATATGCCTTTTTAGCTCAGTTGGTAGAGTAATTCATTCGTAATGAATAGGTCTGGGGTTCGAGCCCCCAAAAAGGCTCATGGGTTGAGCCAGCTGTTTAAAATCAGTAATTATGTTGATGTTCGATAACTCTATATTCGCTTCATTTGTACCTCAAATAATCATGTTGATTGGTTATTTGTCGTGTTTGTTGATGCCCGGATATTACCTTTCAGAACAAAAAGCGGCAGTGATTGCTCAACAATTTGAATTTACACAATCTGTTTCTGAACTTCCTTCTGTTCAGGCAACTACCTTCAACTATTGCTATCAGCAAATGGATGCTACAGTTGAAGAAGAAAAGATACAAATCTGTCCGGCTGTAAATTCATTTGTTTATTTTGTTGATTTTCAGATTAATCTGCAAAACTCATTTTCTTTCACCTTATTTTCGCGTCCTCCACCAGCACTTGTTTAATACCGACCGTATAAAGGTCATTTTTCAGGGTTGTGTCAGCATATAGTTATTTATTGTACCGACCCCTTTCCAGACAAAAAACAAGTGAAAATTTCATTCATTTACCATTCGTAACTAAAACAAGTAGATAGTAATGAATACAGCCAATCATATTAAATGTTCAAAAAACATACAATTATACTTTTGGTAGCTGCATCGTTTAGTTCTGTAGCTATAAAAGCCGAAAAAATACCCGTTGAGAAAATAGATACCGTAGCATTGACCGAAATTGTGGTTCAGGCTTCGCGCGATCAATCAAAACTTAAAAGTCTTTCCAGTTCTGTTTCGGTGATCAATTCAAAACAGATTGAAACTTTAGGTATCAGCACATTAACCGATGTAACATCGACAGTTGCTAACTTATTTATGCCCGATTACGGATCAAAACTTACATCGCCCATCTACATCCGTGGTGTGGGTTCGCGTATCAATTCACCATCAGTCGGATTGTATGTCGATCACATTCCTTATTTCGAAAAAGCAGCTTTCAACTTCGATTTTTTCGATATCAGCCGCATTGAAGTGCTTCGTGGGCCACAAGGAACCCAATACGGACGGAATACAATGGGAGGAATCGTAAATATCCTTACAAAATCACCCCTGAACTATCAGGGAACAGATGTAAATATTCAAGCAGGAACTTATGGCAGCTATTTGTTGAATGTTGGGCATTATGCTAAATCCAGCGAACGCTTTGCCTATTCATTATCGTTGAATTACAGGCATAACGATGGTTTTTTCACAAACGATTTTCTGAACAAAAAAGTGGATCTGCTTGATTCGTACGGAATGCGTAACCGCTTGATATGGAACGTAACCGATCGTTTCTCGATTGAAAACATTCTGAGTTTTGAGCGCAGTATTCAGGGAGGATATCCGTATGCTGTTTACAATGAGGCGACCGGCAAAGCAGAGCAAATCAGGTACAATCAGGAAAGTGGTTACGACAGAGATTTGCTTTCGGATGCTTTATTGCTGAAGTACAAAGCCGATAATTATACGCTTACATCTACAACATCTTATCAATACTTGTCGGACAAACAGTCAATTGATCAGGATTTTACGGTTGATTCTTTGTATTTTGTAATTCAAGGTCAGAAACAGAATATGATTTCGCAGGAACTTACAATTCAATCCAACGGGAAGAAAAAACTCAACTGGATATTTGGTGCATATGGTTTTGCGCAGCAATTCGATAACCAAGTGAATGTAAATACTTACAAAGCAAAAACAGAAACCACCAAAAAATATGATCATACAATAGCAGGTGGCGCTTTGTTTCATCAATCAACGTTGAATGATTTTCCTGTAAGAAATATGAACATTACTGCCGGTATACGTTTGGATACCGAAACTGATCAACTTGGATATCAATACGACAGGATTAGAAACGGAATTTTTGCTTCCCTGGCCGATACTACTTATACAGCTTTAAATTCTATTCAGATATTACCAAAATTAGCTGTAAATTATAAACTCAACAATACCAATTTATATGCTTTAATCAGTCGTGGTTACAAAACGGGAGGTTTCAATTCTACTTTCGAGCGCCCCGAAGACCTTACTTTCGATCCCGAACACAGTTGGAACTACGAAGTGGGTGTAAAATCATCGGTTTTAGAGAACAGGTTATTTGTAGAAGGTTCGTTGTTTTATATTGATTGGAAAAACCAACAAATCTATCAGGCCACACCAAGCGGTACAGGTTCGATGCTCAAAAATGCAGGACATTCGGTGAGTAAAGGTTTGGAACTAAGTTTGAATACAGCATCAATACAGGGTTTTGAATTGATGGCGAGCTATGGTTACACACATGCCACATTTATTTCGAATGTGCTGAGTGCTACGGCTGATTACAGTGGAAATTACATTCCCTATGTTCCAAAAAACACAGTTGCAGCTCAATTGAAAAAAACGGTTGAAATAACTAATTCTGTTTTGCTCAACCGTATTGTTATGAGCGTTTTGTACAAAGGCACAGGTTCAATTTATTGGGACGATAAAAACTCACACAGTCAGGATTTTTACAACCTGCTTGATGCACGTATTAGTTTTGTACGTAAAAATGTACAATTCGATTTTTGGGGAACTAACCTCACTTCTGCTGTTTACGAATCGTTTTATTTTGAAGCACTTGGAAAAAAATACATACAAAACGGAAAACCTCTGCAGGCAGGAGTGAAACTGTCTGTCAAATTTTAAATCATGAACGAAAAAAACTGGCACAAATTCCCACTTTTATTTAGTTTGTACATTGCGCAGTCGATACCCATGAGTTTTTTCTCAACTGTGGTACCTGTGATTATGCGACAGGAGAATTATTCGCTATCGTCGATAGGCTTATTGCAACTTGTGAAACTGCCCTGGACGCTTAAATTCCTTTGGGCACCGATTGTCGACAACAAAGCACGTACAACTAAAGACCTGAAACGATGGGTGTTGATTTCGGAATTGTTTTATGCGGCCATTATTTTTTCGATTGCCTTTTTCGATCTGCAAACCGATTTCAAACTCATCATTTTCCTTGTTGTGATTGCTTTTATTGCTTCGGCAACACAGGACATTGCAGTTGATATTTATGCCATTTTATCGTTGAAACCTTCCGAACGCAGTCTTGGAAACAGTATGCAGTCGGGTGGGAGTTTTATAGGTTCATTTTTTGGAACAGGCGTATTGTTGGTGGCTTATCATTACTATGGTTGGTCCAATGTACTTATGCTGCTTTCTGTCTTTGTGATCATTGCGGTTATGCCTTTGTTCCTGTCCAAAAGAGAGGTAACGGCTGTTGAGAATATCAAAAAAGAACGGGTGACGGTGAAGGACATACTTTCTTTTTTCCGTGAAAATGGCAAGCTGAAACAAATTCTGATATTGATATTCTATTATTCGGGTATCATTGGTATTATGGCCATGCTCAAACCTTATTTGGTAGATTTAGGTTATAACGTAAAGGATATAGCTTTTATGTCGGGAATTTTCGGAACACTTACAGCTGCCTGTTCCACTTTGTTGGGCGGATTTAT
>JAYFRI010000026.1:0-5487 GCA_034926015.1 Paludibacter sp.
TAGCCTTTACGTCAAAACCAAATGATAAACCACATTTTGGTATATGGACAATGGATGCCGACGGTTCAAACCTGAAACAATTAACCGATACGCAAGCATATACCTGCGACTGGAGTCCGGACGGAAAACACATTGTATATACCGATGCAAGAGCGAAAAACGGACGGCTCTGGATAATGGATGCTGATGGCAGCAATAAACGACAATTGACTTTCGACTATCATTTTACTAACTTTTAAATTTTACTGCAATGAAGAAACAATTTTATTTGAATGCAGGCATAATCGTATTATTATGGCTTGCTTGTGGTACGCTTTACGCTCAGAAATATAATCTGAAAACGGAAGTATTGGTTTATATCATGCCCGATTCTCTCGAATTACCGGTACAGGAAAAAGGAAAATTCAGCTTGCAACGTGCGAATGTTAAATCACCGGCGTTGGCAAGCGCACTGACAAAAGCAAAAGTGACGGGTATAGCAAAGGCATTTCCCGCGTGGATAGACAAAGACAGTATTGTAACACGGCATGATGGTAAACTGGTTCAGGCGCCGCCTTTCCACCGGATATTTACATTGACGTTTAATTCGGAAACAGAGGCGGATTCTGCTATTGTTATTCTGAAAAAATCAGGATCAGTATTATTTGTTGAGAAAAATGTTAATGAAACGATTGACAGTGACACATTTTATATGGATGGTACACAATGGTATTTGAATAATAATGGACAAAATGGAGGAACTTTTGGTGCAGATATTAATGCGGAAGGGGCGTGGGCGATTTATACCGGTAGTCCTTCATGTAAAATTGCTATTATTGATACCGGAGTTGAATTAACTCACGATGATTTAAGCGGAAAAGTTACCGGTGACACTCATTTGGGGATTGACCATGGAACAAAAATAGCTGGGATAGCCGCTGCAAAAGCCAACAATTCAACTGGAGGAATACGGGGAGTTGACTGGAATGCACAAATCATATCGAAAAATATATTTGATGCTGATACCAACTCTTTGGGTTCGGCAATTACTGCACAAAAAATAATTGAAGCTATTGACGAAGGTGCTAATGTAATAAATCGGAGTGGTGGAACTACTCAATATAATACAACTATAGCTATGGCCTATGCTTATGCATATAAAATGGACAGGGTTTCTGTTGCAGCAATGGGAAATTCAAAAGTGGCTGAAGTGAGATATCCGGCTGCTTTACCAAATGTGATTGCAGTAGGTGCTACAGGTAACAACGACCTGATTTCGGATTTCTCGACATCAGGAAATCATATTGACGTTGTAGCTCCGGGGGGTCAAACTTGGGGAGGAATTCGCAATATATTTTCGACAACTATTGGTAATACATATGCATACGACGCAGGTACTTCCTTCTCTTGTCCTCAGGTTGCCGGTTTGGCTTCTTTAATGAAAGGATATAGACCCAATCTTTCCAATGATGATATTCGCCAGATTATTCGGACAAGTGCAGATGATAATATTGTACCAGGATTTGATCCTGTATACGGTTACGGTCGAATCAATGCGGGACGAGCTATGAGTTATCTTACCAGTCCTTATACTCTAATACAAAACACGGCTTCGTCGGGAGCAACTATCAGTACTTCCAGTCAAGATGTAGTCCAATTTATTTCTGCATCAGGGCTTGCCACAGCCAACTATTTAGTAAAAAGAATTGAGGTTCAAAAAACGGTGTCTTTGCCCGATAATTTATACAATATCGTTGGAGCATGGGGTCGTGGAACTTTTTCGGCAGGCTGGAGCACCGCCAGTCCAAATTTCGGAGAAGGTTTTTGTGAAGTTGTACCTGGTAGTCTGACAAGTACCAATATGACATTGAGGACCTATGTTTATCAAGTATGGAGTATTGCAGGATCTTATCTTGGTTATTATCCGGCTACACCAGCTAACGCAACCTTTGCATATTCTGTTTTAGGGTTAGAGAAACCCACAATTTCCGGCCCCACCCAAACTTGTGAAAATTCAACGATAACATTTAGTGTAGTTAATCCTCCCGTTGGTTTTACATGGGTTTGCAGCGGTTCTTTATCGCTGGTATCGTCTTCGGGTAACAGTGCTACCTTTTATGCCGGCTCTACTACGGGTACTGCAAGCGTTTCTGTAAAAGTAGGAGATGTTATTGTTGCGTCCAAGACCATAACGATTGGAAATGCGTCCATTTCCATTTCGGGTCCTGATTTTATTTTATCCGGCAGCAACGGACAATATGCACCGGAAGCGTCATGCCTTTTAGCCGGTCCCTATACATGGAAATTAATCAATTCCAATGATGTGCTCGATATTCAGACGATAACAACAGGAAGGCCGATAGTTAGTGTAGTATCTCAGCCAGGAGGCGTTCAGGGCTCTCTTGCTGCTTATAGCCTTGTGGTTGCTGTTGGAGGATTGGAACATCGCAAACATATCAATGGCGATTATGGTCAGAAATTTGTTTTTAACAGTAGCGGGCCTATCATTCAGCCTGATTTCTCCATCTACCCCAACCCCGCCACCGATCTGCTTACCATTGAGCTGACAACAGGCGAAACAGTGGAAAACACAATCCTATTATCGCGCACTGCAAACACAACAATAGCGCCTTACACCATCCAACTGTGGAATGAAACCCGGGGTTTGGTGCGTACGGTGGAAGGTACGGAAAGGGTACAACAGGTTTCGCTGCAAGGCTTGCCCAAAGGAATGTACTTTGTGCACCTGATCGTCGGTGAGCAAACGGTGCAGCGCAAGATACTATTTGTAAATTAATCAAAAAAGCAACAACCAAAAGAGTCTGTCCCCAAAAAGGGCAGCCTCTTTTGGTGAATGAAAGTATCAGCGCTGATATTCAAAAACAAGTAGTTTTGGGCTGTGGCGAAAATCAGTGATTTATGTAAGTAATTCAGCCCGCGATGTAACAAAACAGGCTTGCAAACCACCGATCTTTGCAATATAAAATGAGTCGGTATTCATTTACTGAAAAAGCAGGTAACTAATAACATTTAATGATCTGTTTTCTCAATGTGAAATCCAGATCAACAATCGTAACTCGTAACTATTTACTCGTAACTATTTACTTGTAACTACTTAACACTCTTTTGCAGCATTATAATTACAAACGCATCCACAATAAAAAAACAACTTCATAAAATAAATCAGATGAAAACAAAAAAAACCAAATCGACAGTTCTTCTTCTATTGGCAAGCATTGTCATCTCAGTTTCGTTCAGCGCATGTGCAGTAAAAAATCAATTTCTTACTTCCACTGTAGTACCGGCGGCACAAGGTACAGTTCTGATCAAGCAAGACAAGAACATGAATTATGTTATCAAAATTGAGTTATCGAATTTGTCGCCCTCTACCCGACTCTCCCCTCCGGCAACTGCTTATATCGTATGGTCGGTCAATGCTGATAATACAACACAAAGCCTGGGACAATTAAACAGTTCGACCGGCTTTATGACAAAAGACTTATCGGCAAAAATGGAAACTATATCGGTGACCAAACCTGTAAAAATCTTTATTACTTCTGAAAATGACGTGAGCACACAATACCCGTCGTATTCTAATTTAATTCTGACTACGGAATATCTTAGGTAGTTCCGGGTTCCGGGTTTCGGGTTTCGGGTTAGTTGTAAAGAAAACACCTTCAATAAAGAGTTATTAACTTCATCTGACTTCCAATAACTTCTCCTAACTTCAAATTACCGATAACTTCATTTACTTCAAATAACTTCATCTAACTTCAAATGACTGATAACTTCATTTACTTCCAACAACATCTTCCAACTTCAATTGACTAATAACAACTTCAATTGACAGAGAATAAAAAAAAATTACTTCAATAAACAAAAAAATATACAATTACAATCATGAAAAAAATTACCCTTACATTATCTTTCGTACTGTTCACATTGGTGGCTTTTAGTCAAAACCCGATGTATGCAGGCACTTCGCAGTTAAACCTTGGTGTTGGACTTTCCGATTCGGGTATTCCTGTTTATATTGGATTCGACCATAGCGTTAGCCGCGATGTTACCCTTGGCGCCGAATTATCCTATCGTGGCTACAAAGAAAACTGGCAAAGCAATTACTACAACCATAATATTATAGGAATTTCGGGGAATGCCAATTATCACTTCAACAATATTTTTCAAATGAGCCCACGCTGGGACATATATGCCGGTGTGAATGTTGGCTTTTATGTTTGGAATTCACCTGATGGATATACAGGAAGTCACAGTTCGGGCTTAGGTTTAGGCGGACAATTGGGAATGAGATACTTTCTTACAAACAGTGTTGGTCTTAACCTCGAATTTGGTGGTGGCAATGCCTTTAACGGTGGAAAAATCGGACTTTCGTTCCAACTGTAAACCGAATTTGAAAATGACTTGATTTTGAAGATTTGAAAATAATGAGTTCGCTCTTATCTTCAAATCTTCTTATCATTACACTCCTGCTTTTTAATTTTAATCTCCTTTTACACAACACATCCTCCCCATGCTCAATAACACTCAACTTCCCTTTTACGCCAGAGTTACACTGTTTTGTGTCGGTTTATATGTAGTTGTATCCATGTTATATATAGCTCAAGGCCTTTTATTGCCACTTATTTTCGGCACCATCATTGCCATTGTACTCCATCCGGTAGTTGCGTTTTTTGTAAAACGAAAAATAAACCGGGTTTTTGCCATCATCATCACGCTTTTGCTTTCGATAATAATAATTGCAGCGTTCGGACTTTTCATGTTTTCACAAATCAGTCGGTTTGCAGAATCGTGGCCTGTGTTTGTTGAAAAAATAACGATAATGCTGAACGACACCATTCATTGGATTCCGGGTTATTTCGACATTAGTCCCGATAAAGTGAATGCATGGTTGGCCGAAACGAAAGCCAATCTGCTCGACAACAGCAGCGCTGTCATAGGACAAACAATTCTTTCGGTCGGGAGCAGTGTGGTGGCTGTTTTTCTTGTTCCGGTTTACATTTTCATGATCTTGTTTTACCAACCCTTGTTACTCGACTTTATTCACAAAATTTTTGGCGACGAACGCCAGGTAAAAGTTACTACAGTCATCTCTCAAACAAAAACAGTGATACAACGCTATCTGATAGGCCTTCTTATCGAAACTGTTATCATTGCTACGCTTAATTCAATCGGTCTTTTACTGCTGGGTATAGATTATGCCATTTTATTGGGAATATTGGGCGCTTTACTTAATCTGATTCCGTATATCGGTGGTCTTGTGGCTGTGACCATGCCCATGATGATAGCGCTTGTTACAAAAGATTCGGCCTGGTACGCAGTATATGTACTTATCATTTATTATTCCATCCAATTGCTCGATAACAATTACATTGTTCCCAAAATAGTGGCTTCGAAAGTAAAAATAAATGCCCTGGTTTCTGTGGTTGCCGTACTGGCAGGTGGCGCATTATGGGGTGTTTCGGGTATGTTTTTATCTATTCCTGTATTGGC
>JAYFRI010000393.1:0-1808 GCA_034926015.1 Paludibacter sp.
TTAGTAAAAAGATTAAGCAGCGTTTTGCTTCCATTTTTTATAGCGTGGCTGATGGCTTATTTGCTTCACCCTTTTGTTCGGTTTTTCAAATATAAACTGAAACTTAAAAACAGAATTCTATCCATTGTTTGCACCTTGGTATTGTTTCTGAGTGCCATTACGGGCATTCTTATGGTTTTAGTTCCAATGATAAGCAACGAAGTACAAAAACTTATCGACATCATTGGTTTATATACTCAGGGAATCACTGTGGATACAATTATTCCGATCGCATGGCAAAACGAAATTCGTGTGTACCTTTCGCAGCTCGACCTGCAATCGGTTTTGAAGGACGAAAACCTAATGGCTGTCATTAAAAAAGTAGCTCCTCAGCTATGGAATATATTAAACGGCTCTATCAGTGTAATCATTGGCACAATGGCCATGGTAATTGTTTTTCTGTATCTGATTTTTATATTGATTGATTATGAAAAGGTAACAAAAGGAATGTTTGATATAATTCCCGGAAAATATCGTGGCCTGATTACTGAAATCATTCAGGACCTTGAACAAGGAATGAATCGTTACTTCCGCGGACAGGCGCTGGTGGCCATCATAGTTTCTGTTTTGTTTTGTATAGGTTTCAGCATTGTGGGTCTTCCACTTGCCATAGCGATGGGACTTTTTCTTGGCGTTCTGAACCTGGTACCTTATTTAAAAACCATAGCTATTGTTCCGGGGACTTTTCTTGCATTTTTGCAATCGGTCGAAACCGGACAAAGCTTCCTTTCTGTTATGCTCTGGCTTGTAGCTATATTTATGTTTATTCAGGTCATCGAGGATATGTTTCTTGTACCAAAAATCATGGGTAAAGTAACCGGGCTTAATCCAGCCATAATTCTGCTTTCTTTATCCGTTTGGGGTTCGTTGATGGGCATGATTGGACTGATCATAGCATTACCTTTGACCACACTGATTATATCATACTACAAACGGTTTGTGCTGAATGAGAAAAAAGCGGAGGACAAGGAGTCGATTGAGAATAACAATATCGATCCCGAAAGTATTCATATAGAAAAATAAAAAAATAAAGTCCTGATTTCGGTTTGAAATCAGGACTTTATTTTTTATACAACTTTGCTCTTCTGCTTCTCCATTGTCGACAACATGCCACAGGCGGCAAAAATATCTTCGCCGCGCGACTTACGGATGGTAGTGGTAATACCATTATTGGTAAGGTAGTCGCGGAAGAAAATCATTTTTTCTTCGTTCGAAGTCTTGAGGTCCGCGCCGGGGATGGCATGGAAGCGGATCAGGTTTACCCGACAGTCAATACCTTTCAGTATGCGCACCATTTCCACTGCATGACGTAAGCTATCGTTCAAGCCATCGAACATTATGTACTCAAACGAAACCCTACGCTGATGACTGAAATCGTGTTTGCGCAGTTCTTTCAGTATTTCTTCGGCCGGATAAGCTTTCTGAATCGGCATTAGTTTCAGCCTTTCTTCGGCAAACGGAGAATGCAGACTTACTGCTAAATGACAATTGGTGGTTTCGAGGAAAATTTTCATTTTCGGAATCACGCCAATGGTGGATACCGTGATACGACGCGGACTCCAGCCATAACCGTAGTCTGCCGTTAGTATTTCGAGTGCACGGAGCAGGTTGGGCAAATTGTCCAACGGCTCGCCCATACCCATAAATACGAGGTTGGTCAACTTTTCAGCTTCGGGAATAGAAAGTATCTGATTGAGTATTTCGGCAGCTGTGAGATGCGCTCCAAATCCTTGTTTTCCGGTCATGCAAAACAGACAATTCATTTTGCA
>JAYFRI010000211.1:0-1865 GCA_034926015.1 Paludibacter sp.
TTGTCACCATCGCGCAATTCTATGGCTTCGTTTTCTCCTGTTGAAGCTCCGGATGGAACAGAGGCACGACCTACAACGCCTGATTCTAAAAATACATCTACTTCTACTGTAGGATTTCCACGCGAATCAAGGATCTCGCGGGCTACAATTTTCTCAATTTTACTCATTTTTTTTTATTTTGAAATTATATAAATTATTCTCTCAGAGTTTTAACCGTTAGTACGAATATAAACGCTTAATGTACTAAAATGTTCGAATTTATCTATTAAAATTTACTTATATTTGTGGCTGAATCATTCACTTCAAAAATACAAATAAACCATGAAAAAAAATATTCTTTTCGTTACACTTTTGTTGCTGTTTTCATCTTGTGCCGAACTTTTAAACATTGCTAAACAGGTAAATCTCCAGGGGTTAACTTCGGTGCCGGTAACGAATGCCGAAAATATATCCGGCTTGAAATCCTCACTCGATGTGGGTATCGAAAAAGCTGTAGGGCAGTTGGGTGTCGAAAATGGTTTTTTAGGCGATGCTGCATTCAAATTATTGTTGCCGCCTGAGGCTCAGCCTATCGTTGACAATATAAGGTTGATTCCGGGCGGACAGGAGTTGGTCGATAAAGCCATTTTGTCGATCAATCGTTCGGCAGAAGATGCCGTGAAGGAAGCCACGCCGATTTTTAAAATGGCCATAAAGGAAATGACGATTGCCGATGCTGCCGGAATTTTGTTTGGAGCCGAGAATGCTGGAACAGAATATTTGCGCCGCACTACCTATGGTGCGCTGAAAAGTGCATTTGCTCCCAAAGTGAAAACATCGCTAGAAAAGCCTCTGGTGGCCAATGTGTCGACACTGAAAACATGGAATACCCTCAGCTCAGGTTATAACAAAGTGGCCGGCAGTACGGTAGGGTCGATTGCAGGTTTGAAAACAGTGAATGTTGATCTTGAAAATTATGTAACCGATAAAGCCCTCGATGCGCTCTTTGTGCGCGTGGCTGCTGAAGAAAAGTTGATTCGCCAGGATCCTGTGGCACGTGTAAATGAAATTCTGAAACGGGTTTTCGGACAACTGGATAACAAATAAAGCATCAACTCAAAAGGCTGAGAGTTTATAGAAGTCAGTACCGTAGTATATCGCCTGGCTGCCCTTCTTCTCTTGTTCTATGCTGAATTTCCCTTGCTTTTTGGCTCTGTTTTGTAGGACTGTGTTGCTTGAAATGAGCTTTTAAATCATTCTGTCCGAAATGATATAATCCACAAGCTTTCACTTTAATTTATACCCTATGGGGTATAAAAATGAAATAAATCAATAAATTATACCCGAAATGGTATAATTTTCAAAACAATTAGTATATCTGCACCCGATAGGGTATAAATAATAATGCGAATCAGGGGCTGAAAATAATTCTATTTTGCTTACAGTAAATTATTTCCCGTAGGCTTCGGCGTGAGACCTTCGGCGTGAGCTCAGTCGAACGGGGATAAATAAATATTATAACATTGATGTCCTGAGGACAATAAAGCATTGATGCGTGTTTATTCTATTGATAACCTACGGATTATTTGTAGTATCTAAAAGAAAAAACACCTACACAAATGCATGTGTAAGTGTTTGATTCCCATTGTGGGCCCAACTGGGCTTGAACCAGTGACCCCCTGTCCCGATAGCTATCGGGAGAGTCAGGTGCTTATTAGCTTTTGAATCATTTCTGACTGTTTTTTAGATGTCTGATGTCTTTTCTGCGTTTTTTTGGAGTTTCTAAAAGAAAAAACACCTACACAAAAGCATGTGTAAGTGTTTGATTCCCATTGTGGGCCCAACTGGGCTTGAACCATTGACCCCCTGTCCCGATAGCTATCGGG
>JAYFRI010000174.1:0-4767 GCA_034926015.1 Paludibacter sp.
GGCTGCTGCAGGAGTTGCAAAAGTCACATTCTGAGTTGAGACATAAAAACCTCCGGCTACATTAAATACCGGAGCTTCACATCGTTGGAACGACCAGGCCTTTCCATTGTTTGAAGTTCCGGCGCTGAATTGCTCGAAATACACCCAGCTATTGGAGCCGTTTGTAATTCTTCCGTAGGAGATATTTCTATATTGTTTTGGGTAGACAACACTATCAATGACAACTGCTGAGGAATTAAGCAGGTAGAGTTTCCCGCCTTCGGTATTGAGTTTGAAATTAGCATGTTCTGAACGTTCGTCCCTTTCGAACCATAGCACACTGAATCCATTCGGACTTACCAATTTGGAGGCCGGGTTCCATTTTTTCGGTTGCGTTAAATCATCTGTGAAGTAAAATGCCGATTGATTGTATGATGTGGTTGTATTTGTATTGTAGAGTTCGACCCACATGGAATAATTATAAGCATTGTCCCATACGGCGGACACATTGTTGCTCATTATCTCATTTATTTTGAACTGGGCTATTACAGGCAATGAAAGTAGCAGCGCAAGCGCCAGCAAAATTCTTTTATTCAAATTCATTCGACTGGATAAAAAGTTATTTTCTGATTTTTTCGGTTGTAAAATTAGTTAAATATCAACGAATAAACTATAGCCAGGCATACAATTATTTGTTTTTTAAGCAGATTCTTTGCTTAAATGTTCATTCTTTCAATTTCTTTCAGATCATTTGTATCCAATCCCGTAAATTATTAATACTCAAAAGTACAATTTGAATCAAATATTTTTACCTTTGCATATTGTCAAATGTTCAAACTCTGTAAAGTGAAAAAGCTCAATACACTGATCGTAGTTTCTTTTGCTGTTTTTGCATTGTCGGCTCAGTCGTTTGAGAAACGTTGTTTCAAAATTATGAGCTACAATGTTGAAAATTTTTTCGATTGTGTCGACGATTCGCTCACCAAAGATGAAGAATACCTGCCGGGTGGTCTGAGGGCATGGAACAATGCCAAATACCAAAAGAAACAAGCCAATATTTCCAAAGTGATTGTGGCTGTTGGAGGTTGGGAACCGCCGGCTATTGTAGGTTTGTGCGAGATAGAAAGTGAAAAATGTATGTGGGATCTAACGCATTACTCGGGTTTGAAGAATCTGCGTTATAAATTTGTTCATCATGAATCGCCGGATGCGCGTGGGGTTGACGTGGCTTTAATGTATCAACCAAACATGTTTAAACCGGTTCGTGATGAAGCCATTCGAATTGATTTTCCGGATGCGCCACAAAGCAAAACAAGGGATGTTTTGTATGTTTCCGGTGTCGTTCCTTCAGGTGATACATTGCATTGCTTTGTGTGTCATTTTCCTTCAAGGTTAGGTGGCGAACTCGAGTCGGAGGACAGGCGAATGTTTGTTGCATCTGTTTTGAGGTCGAAAGTGGATAGTCTTTTTAAGCAAAACATGAAGGCTGATATCGTAATTATGGGCGATTTTAACGATTATCCCCCTAACGAAAGCATGCATGGAGTATTGAAAGCGCTTTCGCCGGACGATAACAGATCGGCAAACGAATTGTATAATCTAATGTATCCGATACACAGTTCGGGGCAGGGTTCGCACAAACACGAAGGTGAATGGGGTGCCCTGGATCAGATCATCGTATCGGGAAATCTGTTGAATCCTGCCGGCAGTATTTATACACTTCCATCCGATGCACATGTTTTTAATGCTGATTTTCTGCTCGTCGACGATGAGAAGTATTTAGGAAAACAACCTTTCAGAACCTACAACGGCATGAAGTTTCAGGATGGTTTTGCCGATCATTTGCCTGTTTATGTAGATTTATGGTATTAATTTTCAATTTCGGTTTGTAATAAGGCTTCAACAAAAAAGCAATAACAACTTAAGAATTTTATGGACGTTCAACTCTTTATTCCCTGTTATATCGATCAGTTATATCCCGAAACGGGTTTCAATGTAATAAAGCTGCTGGAGAAAGCCGGATGCAAAGTACATTATAATGCCGAACAGACCTGCTGTGGACAGCCTGCTTTTAACAGTGGCTACTGGAAAGAAACTGCCGCTTTTGCCGAAAAATTCCTGACTGATTTTGATGCTGATATGCCTGTGGTTTCGCCCTCGGGATCATGTTCTGGCTTTATAATTCATCATTATCATAAAGTGTTGAAAGATAAACCGGAATTGTTAGTGAAATACAATACAATCAGAAATAATATTTTTGAATTGTCCGATTTCCTTGTCAATGTCCTTAAAATTGAAGAGTTTGGTACTTTGTTTCCTCACAAAGTTACTTTTCACGATTCGTGCGCTGCACTGCGTGAATACGGAATAAAAGAGGAGCCCCGGAAATTACTAGCCAAAGTAACCGGACTTGAGCTGATTGAAATGAACGAAAGCGATACCTGCTGCGGATTTGGCGGAACTTTTGCCGTGAAAAATGCAGCAATATCTTCGGCAATGACCGAAAACAAAATACGCAATGCCATCGAAACAGGCGCTGAATATATTGTAAGCACCGAAGCTTCGTGCCTTATGAATATCAATGGCTATATCAACAAACACAAATTACCTGTGAAAGGAATCCATTTGGCTGATGTTCTGGCGAATTTCTGAAAACAAGTCAATTTGGTAATGTGCCAATAAGACAATGTGCAAATTGCAGTGAAGGTCTGGCTTAGAGTTTGTTGGATCGTGTAAATTAAGGCGCAGAAGCAGGCGCAGGCAAAGGTGGTCGCCAGTTTCCTGACTTTAAGCGCCTGACTTTAGTTTTTAGATAAAAGACTATGAAAGTGTTGAGCTTGAATGCCTGTGCCTGTGTCTTCGCTCACCTGGAACCCGAAACTATCTAACGGCTATTGTTTCAATTTCAACCAAAGCACCCATTGGTAGCGATTTCACGGCAAATGCTGAGCGTGCCGGACATTCGGTTTGATAGTATTTTTTATACACTTCATTCATCGCGGCAAAGTCGGCAATGTCCGAAAGGAAAACAGTAGATTTCACAACATCGGCAAAAGTATAACCGGCTTCGGTAAGTATGGCGTTGATGTTGGCGAAAACCTGTTCGGTTTGCTCAGGCATAGTGCTGACTTCAATTTTTCCAACTGCTGGATTGATGGGCAATTGACCTGATATATAAAGTGTATTGTTCGCTTCTACTGCCTGACTGTAAGGACCAATCGCTGCGGGAGCGTTTGGAGTGTTAATTATTTTCTTCATGACAATTATTTTCTTTTTGAGTACAATTGCAAATGTACATAATTTATAGCTATTTTTTGTTTGTCGTCATCGAAAATGTTATACGCCTACACTTATTTTTAACGTCTGTTGGAGGCTTGCAGGTTGACTGTCTAAATTCATAACACAAAACTTACAGAATAATGGCTAAACAAAAACCGATGTAAAAATTACTTTCTACATCGGTCATTTTATGGTTTTAAATAATTATTTTTCAATGTGTTGTGTGACCAATAGTTCTGTTTTTTCGAACAATGCGCCAAAGTCAGAATCACTCACTTTTATGGGTGTGTGAACCGTGAACCTTAACTTGTTTCCCATGCCGAGCGGGAAGTTGCCATACCTGAAAATCCTCCATGAATTATTGATCGTAACAGGCACTACCCAGGCGTCGGGTGCATTTTTGCATAATATTTTTAATCCGTTGGATGCAAATGGTTTTGGTTGTCCATTTCTTGTGCGGGTTCCTTCGGGGAAAATCACTGTCGATCGACTGTTGTTTTGGATATATTCACCCATTTTCTTTAGTTCGGGCAATGCTTGTCGCGGATCTTTTCTGTCAATCAGCACCGAACCACCATGTTGCAGGTTGTACGACACACTTGGAATGCCTTTGCCTAATTCAATTTTACTTACAAATTTTGGGTGAAACTCACGCAAAAGCCAAGCTAAGCCAATGATGTCAAAAATGCCCTGATGGTTTGCCACAAAAATAACAGGCTTATCTTTAGGTACTAAATGCTTGTTTTCTACTTTATATGTTGAGAACGTAAAATACAGAGTGCGGATTAAGAAGAAATTCATAACATCGACACTTTTTTTGTGTGCCTGATAGCCAAATAAATTAAAACAAAGCCACTGAATGGGATGAAAAAGGCATATGAAAAATAAAAACCAAACATAGGCGAGGATTGAAAACGGAAAGGATATAATTTTTATCATGTCAGTTCGAATATTATCCGGCAAAAGTAGAAAATAATTTTTAAAGAAGAAAGAATATCAGGGTTGCATGACGAAGGCCGGCGAATTGAAAATAAAAAGCGGGAGCATAACCTGATGTTATGCTCCCGCCTACAATTATTAAAAGCTGCTTACTTTTCGGCGTAAAATTCTGAACTGTTTACGTAGATCGAAAGGTTGATAGTAGCCAAATACTTTTTGTACTGATCGGCAGTCAAAATGTGTTTTGCGTTACCAAGGTTGAACCACAATGCTTTTTCGGCAGCGGCATCATTTTCGCTTCCAACTGCGCTTTTCATTTTGCGTTCAGTTTCGGTGAAAACATATTTCAATTGTTCTTCCTGAGCGCTTGAAGTTCCCAAATAACGTGACAATGAGTTGAAAGTCTTTTCATTGTTCAATTTATAAAACACTTTGTACTCGTTTAAATCTAATGCAAAACTGTTGCTTACAGTTGCCAATGCTATAATAGCTAATACGAAAATCTTTTTCATAACTTAATCTTTTTTAATTTAATACCTAAAAATCTAATACTTAAATACCTAATACCTA
>JAYFRI010000264.1:0-7208 GCA_034926015.1 Paludibacter sp.
GCCAATCAGATAGCTCATGTTTATCAGGTAATTCCCGGTGGATTTCACGACTTTAAAGTGTGGAAACAAAACCTGTATATGTTTTCGCAGCTGTTGTTTAAGCCTGTTACACCAGCATTGATCCAGCAGTTCAGTAACATTCCAGCCGAAAATGCGGAACCTGTATCGGCTTCAACAAATGTGCCCGGGGCTCAATATCCTCAAATTCTGTCAGATAACAAAGTGTTGTTCCGCATCAAAGCTCCCGAAGCAAAAAACGTTCAGATTGATTTAGGTAAAAAATACGATATGGTGAAGGAAGAAGAAGGTTCGTGGGCCATTACCACCGATCCGATTGTTCCGGGTTTCCATTATTATTCTATCCTGATTGATGGAGTAGCCGTTTGCGACCCGAACAGTCAGACCTTTTATGGCATGAGCCGGATGGCAAGTGGCATCGAAATTCCTGAAAAAGGAGTTGATTACTACAATATGAAGAATGTGCCTCACGGACAAATCAGACAGGTACGTTACTTTTCGAATGTTACAAAATCGTGGAGAAGATCATTTGTTTATACACCTGCCGGATACGATAGTAGTACCGAAAGATATCCCGTGCTTTATCTGCAACACGGTGGAGGAGAGGACGAAACGGGATGGCCTAATCAGGGAAAGATGGATGCCATTATGGACAATCTGATTGCCGAAGGAAAAGCAAAACCAATGATTGTGGTAATGGACAGAGGTGCTGCGGTTGATCCTACAGCTCCACGTCCTCAGGGAAATCAGGGAATGAGAGCGGCGTTCAATAATAAAGCATTGGAAAATGTTTTCATCAACGAAATCATTCCAATGATTGATAAACAATTCCGTACGATTGCAGACAGAGATCACCGTGCTATGGCTGGTTTATCAATGGGCGGTTTTCAGTCTTTCCAGATTACACTTTCCAACCTTGATAAATTTGCATACATCGGTGGATTTAGTGGCGCCGGATTTATGCAACAGGGCGAAGATTTTTCAAAAATGTACAACGGAGTATGGTCTGATGTAAATGCTTTCAATCAAAAAGTTAAACTGATGTATTTGAGTATAGGTACCGACGAACCTGTCAATATGTATCAAACCGTGAACAATTTTCATAAAGAACTTGTAAAGGCCGGTATCAAACATGTATATTACGAATCTCCCGGAACATCACACGAATGGTTAACATGGAGAAGGTCGTTGAATCAGTTTGCAGGATTGATTTTTAAATAAGCGAAATAATTTAAAAATTATGAAAATGAAACAGCTTGCAATTATTCTTTTTTCGATGATGTCGATGACCTGTTTTGGTCAGGCATATTCCAAAAGTTGGAAAGATCTGAATTATGCCGGTGACTCTGCTATTTATCATCAGTTGGATGTTTATTTACCTCAGGTTCAGAAGACATCATATCCTGTAGTAATTTATATTTATGGCAGTGCGTGGTTTTCGAACAGCTCAAAAGGCGCTGATCTTAATACAGTTGGTAAGGCTTTGCTCGATGCGGGCTTTGCTGTGGTGATGCCCAATCACCGTTCGAGCATGGATGCTAAATTTCCTGCACCCATGAACGACATCAAAGCTGCGATTCGTTATGTTCGGGCAAATGCAGCTAAATATCAGCTTAATCCTGCTTTTGTAGGCATTTCAGGGAGTTCGTCCGGCGGTAATATGGCTGCAATGGCAGGCACAACAGGCAAGGTGAAAACATATACATTGGGCAGTACTACCCTCGATATTGAAGGAAATATTGGACCAAACACTTCACAAAGTAGTTCGGTGGATGCTGTTGTGGATTGGTTTGGACCTACAAATATGTTGGTAATGGATTCTTGTGGAGGAACAAATTTTGTTCATAATGATGCCCGTTCTCCGGCTTCGCTTTACATCGGTGGTCCAATTCAGGAAAACAAAGATAAATGTTTGCTTGCCAGCCCAATCACTTATGTTGATCCGAGCGATCCTCCATTTTTGATTTTTCATGGTGATAAGGACAATGTTGTTCCACATTGCCAAAGCGAATTATTGTATGATGCTTTACAAAAAGCAAAAGTGCAGAGTCAGTTTTATCTGGTTCCGGGCGGACAACATGGACCTGGTGTACATGTGGATAAAAATCTACAGTTAATGGTCGACTTTTTTCTAACAAATGCGAAGAAAAAACAAGCACTTTAATTGAATTTAATTATGAAACGGGAACTAATAATTTTTGTATTGATCCTTCTTGCCGGCTTTTCTGCCAAGGCTCAGGAAATCATTCCAATTTACGATGGAGCTATTCCTCATTCCAAAGTTGCACCCGCTGACTATAAAGAAAGTTTTGGCGGAGGTATGTTCAGAAACGTTACAAGCCCTACATTAGAGATTTACCTGCCCGAAAAAGGCAAGGAAACGGGAGCTGCTGTAGTAATTTGTCCCGGTGGCGGTTATAGTGTGGTGGTATATCAGGGAGAAGGAGTGTCCAATGCTAAAGAGTTAGCTAATAATGGTATAGCTGCTTTTGTGCTTAAATATCGTTTGCCGGTTGATGCTATTATGACCGATAAATCTACCGGTCCGCTGCAGGATGCTCAGCAGGCTATTAAACTTGTACGCGAAAATGCAGTCAAATGGAATATCGATCCGGCTAAAATAGGCATTATGGGTTTCTCAGCCGGAGGGCATTTAGCTTCGACAGTAGCAACTCATTTTGAGAAAGCATTGATTGATAACCCTAAAGGAACAAGCTTGCGTCCCGATTTTCAGGTAGTTGTTTATCCGGTTATCACCATGCAGCAAGCTCTGACGCATCGCGACTCGAGAAAACAGCTTCTGGGCGAACAACCTTCGCAACAGTTGGTTGATTTGTTCTCGAACGAATTGCAGGTGAAAGAAAATACACCACCGACATACATTACCCATGCTGCCGACGACAACGTGGTGGATGTGGATAATAGTATCAACTATTTTGAAGCATTACGTCGACATAAAGTGCCCGTTGAAATGCATATCTATCCTAAGGGAGGACATGGGTTTATTTTCGGACGCAGAGGTTGGATGACTTCTTTGTTGGAATGGATTGGAACAACAACTAATACTAATGTAAAAAAATGACACGATTGAAAATTCAACATTTTTTGTTACTTCTGGCTATATCACTATCATCAGCAATTTATGCTCAACAAACCAGAATGGCACCACCCGAAGTGATTTCTCCTCAGGTGAATCCCGATAATACCGTAGTTTTTCGTTTTTTAGCTCCAAGGGCTAAAGATGTGAAAGTAAGCGCTCAATTCGAAAAATCGGCTATCCCCATGACAAAAGATTCGTTGGGTGTGTGGAGTGTGAAAGTTGGTCCGGTTAGCCCGGATATGTACCCCTATAATTTTATTGTGGATGGAGTTTCGGTGGCCGACCCAGTAAATCAGGTTATTTTCCCAAACGAAGGATTTAAAAGCAGTATTGTAGAAATAACAGGTAGCCAACCGCTTATTCACACGGTGCAGAACGTTCCTCACGGAACGCTGGCTTATCGGTATTATTATTCGAAAGAATTGGGAGCAAGACCTGTTGTGGTTTATACGCCTCCGGGATACGAGAAAGACTCAAAAACGAATTATCCTGTGTTGTATCTGTTGCATGGATCAAGTGATACAGAAGAAACATGGACAAAAGTAGGACGCGCCAATATTATTCTAGATAATCTTATCGCTCAGAAGAAAGCATTGCCAATGATCATTGTAATGCCTTACGGCAGATCTTATCCTGTTATCAGTAAGACCGGCAGTTTAAGAACCTGGGAAAACCTGCAGGAATTCAAAAAAGATTTTTTTGGAAATCTGATGCCCTTTATCGAGGAAAATTATCGGGTAAAGAAAGATAAAGACAGCAGAGCCATTGCCGGATTTTCGGGTGGTGGTGGCGAAACACTGTATCTGGGATTGAATAACTACAATATCTTTAGTTATGTGTGCGGCTTTGCCCCGGGAATGATTAAAGAAGAGTTCGACCGTAACAATGCTGAAGCTTTTGCCAATCCGCAGTTAACCGACAAAAATATTAAGCTATTGTGGTTCGGAGTAGGAAAAGAAGACATCACATTCAATGTTGTGAATGAATATATGAAAGTGTTAGATAAAAAGGGAATCCGTTATGAATACTACCCGTCGGAAGGTGGGCATACATGGATGAACTGTAAACTATATTTATCCACTATATTACCCAAACTTTTCAAATAATAAAATCGATAAAATACTTATGAAACAGTTTGCAAGAATAATTTTTGCGTTGGTGGCACTGGGAATTTCGGGCATGGCTAATGGACAGCCTCCGAGAGGTCCTATGGCTTTTTCGCCACAGATAAATGCCGACAAAACGGTAACTTTCCGTTATTATTCGCCAACAGCTACTGATGTAAAAATCAGTGCACAATTTCTGAAAGGTACTTCAGCACTGACAAAAGATGCTTCAGGTATGTGGAGTGTTACTCTCGGTCCTGTAAAACCGGATATTTATCCCTATAATTTTATTGTGGATGGTATTTCGGTAATGGATCCTGCAAATGAGGATTTCTTCCCTAACGAACGCTTCAAAGGTAGTTTACTTGACGTGCCGGGTGAAACACCACTGATTCATGCTATGCAGAACGTACCACACGGAACAGTAAATTATGAGTATTATCCTTCAGCAGAAGGAACCACCGGTTCACTGGTTGTTTATACTCCCCCCGGATACGAAAAAAATACTACTCAAAAATATCCTGTTTTTTATCTGATTAGCGGAACGACGGATACGGAAGAAACATTTTTCAAAGTAGGTAAAGTCAATTTTATTCTGGATAATCTGATAGCTCAGGGGAAAGCTGCTCCCATGATTGTGGTAATGCCTAATGGAAATGTGGCAGCACAGATTGCAGCTCAAAAAGGAGGCCTTAAACCGGGCGACCCTATGGGACGTGAGAGTAAAGAAGCAGTAGTGCGGTCGAAACAGTTTGAAGATGATTTAATACAAAATATTCTTCCATATATTGAAAAGAATTACAGAGCTATTCCTAACAGTCAGAATCGTGCTATTGCAGGATTTTCCCGTGGTGGCGGACAAACACTGCGGACTGCCTTCGGAAATATGGATAAGTTTTCCTATGTATGTGCTTACAGTTCGTACCTTACACCGCAGGAAATTGAATCGAGCTATAAATACCTTGTAGATCAGCCCGAAAGAACCAATAAACTTTTCAAACTTTTATGGGTAAGCGTGGGTACCGAAGATTTCCTTTATCAGCAAACAGTGGAATACATGAATTATCTGAAGGAAAAAAAGGTAAAATTCGAAAGTTTGGTAACCGATGGCGGGCATACCTGGATGAATGTAAAAAATTATGTGGCAACCACAGCTCCTATGCTGTTTAAATAAGAATATTATATGAAAAAGATACAATTATTTATCGCATTGGTTTTGCTTGCCACTTCTGTACTGGCACAGCGTAATCCCGTAATCGTTTCTCCTGAAGTTGGTCCCGGTAACAGTGTAACATTCCGTTTTTCAGCAAAAAATGCCAAAGAAGTATTGCTCGAAGCGCAGTTTCTGAAGGATAAACTGCCGATGCAAAAGGACGAAGTAGGTGTGTGGAGCGTTACTGTAAACTCTATAAAACCAGATATTTATCCCTATTGTTTTTGGGTGGATAATACTCAGGTAAACGATCCGAATAATACAGCTATATTTGCCAACGAACGTTTCAAACATAGTTTGGTAGAAATTCCGGGAGATAAACCCCTGGTTCATTCACTACAGAATGTTCCTCACGGAAAAATCAGCTATCGTTACTATAATTCCAAGACATTAGCTACAACCCGTCCTGTATTAATCTATACACCACCGGGGTTTGACGCAAGCGGAAAAACAAAATACCCTGTGCTTTACCTTATTCACGGTGGTTCCGATACTGAGGAAACATGGACAAAAGTAGGAAAAGCAAATCTGATAGCAGACAATCTGATAGCTCAGGGCAAAGCAAAACCTATGATTATTGTGATGCCTTATGGCAATGTGCGTCCAAAACCGATGCCTGATTTCACTCCTGATGTCATCAATGATGTGATTCCTTTTGTGGAAAACAATTATCCGGTATTGACCGACAGTAAAAATCGTGCTATTGCAGGATTCTCGGTAGGCGGCGGACAAACACTCAATATTGGTTTGACAAATACCGATAAGTTCGCTTATGTATGTTCTTACGCGCCATATCCCGAAACGGAAGAATTCAGAAAAAACTTCGCCAACTATTCGCCGGATGCTGCTAAAATGAATAAGCAGCTCAAACTCTTTACCATCAGTGTAGGAACCGACGATTTTCTGTATGAAAGTGTAAAAAACAACATTGCTATGTTCAAATCGAAAGGTTTGAATCTCGAAGGCTATATTGTAGATGGCGGACATACATGGATGAACTGTAAGCTCTACCTGGCACAAACATTACAACAATTATTCAAATAAATAACTAATCTCATAAATGATGAATCTAAATTTAAAAATTGTATTACTAATTTTTGGATTAACTTTGAGCATAACCAATGCCGAGTCGGCGAAGACAAAAAAAGTGAACTCAAAGGCTGCATTTTATACCGGAAAATACCGTAATGTGTTTGCAGAAGCCGGATACAGTAAAAAAGAGATCGACCAGAAAGTGGATCAGGTGTATCGTGACCTTTTCGAAGGACCGAATAAAATTTATTTTGAAGTAGGCGACTCGATGGCCTATGTTTCGGATATTAAGAACCATGATGCCCGTACCGAAGGTCTTTCGTATGGTATGATGGTGGCGGTACAGCTGAACAAAAAAGATGTTTTCGACCGTATATGGCGTTGGTCAAAAAAATACCTGCAACATCAGAGCGGTCCCCGCGAAGGTTATTTTGCATGGAGCTATGATCCTGTGAAGATGAGACAAAACTCTCCCGGTTCGGCTACCGATGGTGAACTATATTACATTACCAGTTTGTTGTTTGCCTCTAACCGTTGGGGTAACGATACAGGCATAAATTATTATGGTGAAGCCCGCAGAATATTAGATGCTATGTGGAAAAAAGATGGAACAGGTAATATCTATAATCTCTTCAATGTTGAACATAAACAAATCACTTTTGTGCCCGAAGGCAGTAGTTATAAATGGACCGATCCTTCATATCATTTACCTGCTTTTATGGAAGTATGGGCCATGTAT
>JAYFRI010000014.1:0-11547 GCA_034926015.1 Paludibacter sp.
TAACAGCATTACATAAGCTAAATACCTTTTTTTCATACCCTTATATTATAATTAGTCAAACAATAGTTGTATATGCAACTATATAGATAAATAAAAAATTATTGAAGATTTGTCATTATTTTTTTCAACACCACTCTACAAACATTTAATTCATCATCGCTGATGTTGTTCAAAGTTTTAGAGGCAATTTTCTGAACAATTTCAGTAGCTTTAGCCTGTAGTGCTGTTCCGGCATCGGTAAGATGAATTAAGTTTATTCTACGATCGTTGTGATCCGAAACACGCGTAACAAGGTTACGTTTTTCGAGATTATCGATCAGGCGTGTCATACTGGGCTTATCTTTGAGCGTCAAAGTACAAAGCGCCTGTTGAGTTACCTTATCCTTTTGCCACAGACAGGCCAAAATTGACCATTGTTCGGTAGTAATATCCACTCCTTCCACAGCAAAGGCTCTAAGGAATGTTCTATTGATGGCAGTCGATATTTTTCCTGTCAGAATAGTAAATGCTTCGTCGGTGTGTAATTGTGTCATATCATTTAGTTCACAAAGTAATAGTTGCATAAACAACTGCGCAAAATTACAACCATAATTTTAGATATGTACAGGCATTAACTTTAATTAACTCATTTTCCTGAATTACGATTCATCCAAACAAATTCCCATCAGCAATATTTATTTCATTTACAAACTCTTAAACACAAAAAAGCAAAACATCGATTTGATGTTTTGCTTTTTATACTTTGCCAATAGTAACTGAATAAAAAAGTTTTTAGCGTTTAAATTTTATATATCTTGGTTCGCGTGGCACATAGTCTTCGTTGTCCCACAAAGTGCTTGTTATCATTAAGTCGGCACTATAACGGTTGCAGGCAATAGGCACATTGTGAACACGACACTGACGCAGAAGCATCTGAATATCAGCTTCATGAGGTTGCGCATTCAAATCGTCGATCAGAAACACAGCCAGATTGATTTGTTTACGAACCACCAAAGCAGCTATCTCTGCATCGCCACCCATAGGACCCGAATTCATACAAATCACTTCGGCCGACACCCCTTTTTCCTCAAAAGCTTTCTGTATCAGACTACCCGTAGTGCCTGTACACACCAGTTTATGTTTCGATAACATTTCGGCATTAAATACCGCCCACTCTACCATATCAGCTTTACGGTTATCATGAGCCACTAAAGCTATTGTCAATTGCTTTTTCATACGAGCTTCGTTTTCTTTATTCATTTTGCAAAGTTATTATAATTTTCAACACAAACTTAGCTCTAACCTAAAAAACACAGCAAAATTTTAGATCATAATTTTTAGTTTTTTTTTATCGAATGAATGCTTCTTATTTTCAGCACAATATAAAAAGCACTTCTGATCACGAAAGTAGCGATGAAAATCCATTATTTCACTTTTTTGATTTAAAAAAATGAAATTAAAATGCGACATGTGGAAATACTTTTGGTTGGAAACGATTTTTTTTTCTATTTTTGCGAAGTTATGCAAACGTTTGCATAAAATTATAACACATTATAAAAATGAGAAAATTATTATTTATCCTTAGTTTCTTTGTTTCGGTGGGTGCATTCGCATCAAGTGTCAAAACAGGCATAGAAATACTTGTAGATCAAAAATTTAAATTACTAGAAGGCAAGCGTGTAGGACTGATTACCAACCCAACAGGTGTCGACAGCAACATGAAATCGACGATAGATATTCTTTCAGAAGCACCCAACGTAAAACTTGTGGCTTTATTCGGCCCAGAGCATGGTGTGCGTGGCGATGTATGGGCCGGCGACAAAGTAGATACTGCCAACGATCCGAAAACAGGATTGCCTGTATACTCGCTTTATGGAAAAACCCGTAAAGCGACACCAGATATGCTGAAAGGAATAGATGTATTAGTATATGATATACAGGACAATGGATGTCGTTCATTTACCTACATTAGCACCATGGGACTGGCTATGGAGGCTGCTGCCGAAAACAATATTGAGTTTATTGTGCTCGACCGTCCCAATCCGCTTGGAGGGTTGAAAATTGAAGGAAATCTGACAGAAGACCCATTTATCTCGTTTGTAAGTCAGTTTAAAATACCTTATTTGTACGGGCAAACATGCGGCGAGTTAGCCCTTATGCTTAACGAAGAAAATATGCTTGCAAAGAAATGTAAACTCACCGTTGTGAAAATGAAAGGCTGGAAACGGAAAATGACCTGGGAAGATACCAAACTGGAATGGGTAGTTGCGTCGCCACATATACCACACAAACATTCTTCGTATTTCTATCCGGTGACAGGAATTTTAGGAGAACTTGGTTATATTTCGATAGGTGTTGGCTACACTTTGCCTTTTCAGATCATTGGAGCTCCATGGATCAATGCCGACAGTCTGACAAACGCATTAAACAATTTGCAACTGCCGGGTATTACCTTCCGTCCTATTCATTTCAAACCTTTTTATTCCACTTTCAAAGATGAATATTGTCATGGTTCTGAAATTCATATCATGGATTACAAAAAGGCAAATCTTGCAGAAATACAGTTTTATATCATGCAGGAGCTGAACAAGCTATATCCTGCAAAAGCCGTGTTTGCCAATGCCAACAAAGACAGGTTCAACATGTTCGACAAAGTAAGCGGAAGCGATCAGATAAGACTGAAATTTGCCAAAGATCACAATTTCGATGACATAAAAGCCTACTGGAACAAAGACGTTGAAAGCTATCGGAACTTATCGAAAAAATACTATCTGTATCGTTAATCAATTTCAAAAACCTATAAAAATCTAATGAAATCATTCTTACAGGAAATAGAAAAACAACTCCCCTCCAGCCGCATTTATACAGATGAAATGCGACGCCTGGCCTGGGGAACCGATGCCGGTTTTTACCGACTGATACCGCAAATAGTGATTCACTCCGAGAACGAAGCTGAAATCATACATATTCTGCAAACTGCCAGCAAGCACAACATTCCGGTGACGTTTCGCGCTGCCGGAACCAGCTTGTCGGGACAGGCCATCAGCAATTCAGTACTTGTAATTGCCGGTAAGAACTGGGAGAAATACGAAGTTGCAGCCGACAGAAATTCAATAAAATTACAGCCCGGCATTGTAGGGCAACGTGTAAATGACATTCTGAAACCATTCGGAAAGAGATTTCCACCTGATCCCGCATCGGTAAAATCGGCCATGGTAGGAGGAATTATCCAGAACAATGCTTCGGGCATGAGTTGTGGTACACACGAAAACAGTTACAAAACAATTATCTCGGCACGACTCATTTTTGCTGATGGAACTTTGCTTGACACTTCGGATGCACAAAGCAAAGCCGATTTTCTTCAATCACATCCCGATTTTGTACGTCGCATCTGCGAATTGCGCGATGCTGTGCGAAAAGATAAGGAGCTCAGTGAGCTTATTGAACGTAAGTACCGTATTAAAAATGTAACCGGACTCACCATCAATCCATTTATTGAGTTCGAAGATCCGTTTGATATTATTCTGCATCTGATTGTAGGATCGGAAGGCACTTTGGCTTTTCTGGCCGAAGCAACCATGCGAACAGTAACCGATTATCCGTTCAAAGCCAGCGCCATGCTTTATTTTCCAAACATGTACGCTGCTTGCCAGGCGGTTACCAAACTAAAGAAAAGCCCGGTGACAGCCGTTGAAATGTTCGACAGACAAGCGATACGGTCGGTAGAAGATAAGCCCAACGCTATCCCTGAATTAAAAACGCTGCCTGCTGAAGCCGCTGTTTTATTGATTAAAACCGAAGCCGACAATGAGCCTGCTTTGAAGCAATACATCGATGAAGTAACAGCAGTTATTTCAAAATTCGACCTCCTCTATCCCACCCGCTTCACCGATAAAGCATCGGAATACAATGCTTACTGGACAATGCGATCGGGAATTTTCCCTACTGTTGGCAGTACACGACCCATTGGTACCACCTGTTTGATTGAGGATGTGGCTTTTCAGGTCGACGACTTGCCTCAGGCAACAGCCGATTTGCGTGCGTTGTTGATAAAACATGATTATTCCGAAGCCGTTATTTATGGACACGCGCTCGAAGGTAACTATCATTTCATTTTAAATCAATCATTTGACTCTACATCTGAAGTTGAAAGATATGAGAATTTGATGAATGATGTCATCGATTTAGTTGTAGACAAATACAAGGGATCGCTCAAAGCAGAGCATGGCACCGGACGAAATATGGCTCCTTTTGTAAAAAGAGAATGGGGCGAAAAGGCTTTCCGGCTTATGCAGGACGTGAAACAGCTTTTCGACCCGAAAGGCTTGCTCAATCCGGGCGTTATTTTCAATGATGATCCTAACTGTCATCTGAAAAACATTAAACCACTGCCCGAAACGCATGAATTAATCGACAAATGCATCGAATGCGGATTTTGCGAAATCAATTGTGTGAGCAATGGCTTCACACTTTCGTCGCGGCAACGCATTATTATACAGCGCGAAATTACCCGACTGAAAAAGACAGGCGAAAATCCGAACCGACTGAAAGCATTGGAACATGACTTTGTGTATGCCGGAGAAAAAAGCTGTGCCGGCGATGGACTTTGTGCTACCTCCTGCCCTGTGGGTATCAATGTAGGCGACTATATTCATTTTATCCGCGACACAAATTACGAAAACAATGCCGCGGCACAAAAAATAGGTCAATGGACGGCCGATCATTTTTCAACAATTTCATTCGGTTTAAAAACCACTTTGGGAATTGCTCATGCAACCCGTTCGGTGATTGGCAAAACAGCTATGGGTGGCATTACCAAAGGACTCAGGTACCTGAGCGCCGACAACATGCCGCTTTGGACTGCTTCGTTGCCGAAACCTGCGCCACGTCCTCCTAAACAACAAAAAACAAATAATCCGTTGAAGGTGGTTTATTTTCCAAGTTGTTTGAATCAAATGATGGGCGCTTCGCACGATGATCCTGATCAGACTCCATTGATGAATAAGATGCTGGGATTGCTTAACAAAGCCGGCTACGAAGTTATTTTTCCTGAAAAGATGAATCATCTTTGCTGTGGTACCATTTGGGAAAGCAAAGGGTTGCCTAAAGTTGCCGACCAAAAGTCGGCCGAACTTGAACTTGCTTTGTACAAAGCATCAGAAAATGGCAAATATCCTGTACTTTGCGATCAAAGTCCATGTTTGAACCGCATGCGCCATACAATGCAAAACCTCGATTTATATGAACCTGTTGAATTTATCGACAAATTTTTGCTTGACAAACTCGAATTTCATCCAACGAATGAGGCCATTACAATACATGCAACTTGCTCCACAATTAAAATGGGACTTACCGACCGGTTGATAAAAGTGGCTCGTATGTGCAGTACCAATGTGTTGGTGCCCGATGAAATTGTGTGCTGTGGATTTGCAGGCGATAAAGGATTTACACTTCCCGAACTTAACGAACACGGGCTCAGAAAGCTGAAAACGCAAATTCAGAAACATGGATCAAAAGCAGGCTACAGCAATAGCCGAACCTGCGAAATAGGATTAGACACCCATGGTGGCATTCCATATATGTCCATTGCCTATCTTGTTGATAAATGTACAACAAGAAAGGTCTGATAAACAATGAATTTCGGTAAAACTTATTTTTTTGCTATTTTTGTACTAACACATAATTTAAATTGAATGAAAAAAACAATTTTCACCTTACTTATTCTAATTATTTCTATTTCAAACACTTTTTCGCAACCTGCAAAACGTGAAATGCGAGCCGTTTGGATAGCTTCCGTGGCCAATATCGACTGGCCAAGCCAGCGCAACCTTACTCCAAAAGCTCAACGCGAAGAAATGCGAAAAATGCTTGATGAGTTTAGCAAAGCTAACATAAATTCAATCGTGTTGCAAATCCGTCCAACAGCCGACGCATTTTATCCATCAACACTCGAACCATGGTCGCACTGGCTCACAGGCAAACAAGGTGTTCGCCCCAACGAGTTTTACGATCCGCTACAGTTTGTTATAGAGGAAGCTCACAAGCGTTGTATAGAAGTTCACGTTTGGCTCAATCCATACCGTGTAACTAACAGCGACAATATCAACATACTCAGCAAAGATCATTTATATTTCAAGAACAAAGATCTTTTTGTGAAATACGGCGGAAAATACTACTTCGATCCGGGATTAGATGAAACCCGTGAATTTCTGAATCGTGTAGTTGAAGATATCGTTGAGCGTTATGATATTGATGCCATTCACTTCGACGATTATTTTTATCCCTATCGTGTTGCCAACGAAGAATTTCCGGATGACAAATCGTTCAAAAGAAATCCCCGTGGCTTTGCTCCCAACCAAAAAGATGACTGGAGAAGAAATAATGTGAACCTTGTAATTGCCGAACTACAGCAAACAATTAAAAGCATTAAACCCTGGGTTGAATTTGGCGTTTCACCCTTTGGTGTGTGGCGAAACGATAACGTAGACCCACGTGGCTCAGCTACAAGAGCAGGAGTTCAAAACTACGACGATTTATATGCCGACATTCTTAAATGGTTGCAGGAAGGAACACTCGACTATGTGGTTCCTCAGCTTTACTGGGAAATTGGGAAAAAAGTGGCCGACTACGAAGTACTTGTTAAATGGTGGAGCGAAAACTCATTTGGCAAAAATTTATACATCGGTTTAAATGCATCACAGCTCGGTGTCGAAAAGGTGGCAGCTTCATGGCGCAATGGAAATGAATTGGCACGTCAGCTCACAATGAACAAACAATATCCGCAGGTGGATGGAGCTGTTTATTTCAGTGCAGCAGGATTTATGAAAAATAAGCAGGGATTAAAGGATACCCTGATAAATAATTACTATAAATATCCCGCCATCATCCCAATCAACCGTAATATAAAAGGCGAACCTTCAGCTCAACCTCAGAATATACGTACTCTTAAAGATGGCGACGATGCCTATCTTATGTGGGACCATGTGAACGAAGAAGCTGGCTGTAAAGTAGCCTATTATGTAGTGTATGCTTTTAAAGGCAAAAAAGTAGGCGACCTGAACGATCCTTCGGCCATAGTAGCCCGCACTACCGACAACTGCATTGATTTGCGGGAATTGAGAAAATTCAAAGGAAATTATACATTTGTGGTCACAGCCATCAACCGTTATAAACACGAAAGTATGCCAACACACGGAGTGACAAGAAAATTATAGAGAAACACTTTTTTAGGAATAAAAAAAGAAACACGAATAATACTGACCAATAAGATTAAATCTTAAAAATCAGAAATTATTCGTGTTTCTTTTTTAAATTTGCCGCCAACAAATTTCGGAGCATAAAACTTATTTGAAATTCCACAATCAACATCCTGCACTATGTCCTACGAACAGACGCTTCAGTACCTTTACGATCGGTTACCTGTTTTTCACAACATAGGTTCGGCTGCCTATAAGCCCGGACTCGACAACACCATTCGTTTAATGAATGCCTTAAACAATCCGCATGAGCGTTTGAAAACCATTCATGTGGCAGGCACTAACGGAAAAGGCTCAGTATCGCATTGGTTGTCAGCAATATTTCAGTCGGCAGGTTACAAAACAGGTTTATACACTTCGCCGCATTTGGTCGATTTTGGCGAACGTATACGTGTGAATGGACAAATGATAGATCAACAATACGTTATCAATTTTGTGGAGGCGAACAAATCATTGTTCGACAGCATTCAGCCTTCGTTTTTCGAAGCCACCATGGCCATGGCTTTTAATTATTTTGCTGATGAAAATGTAGACATTGCTATTGTGGAAGTTGGATTGGGCGGACGCCTTGACAGTACAAATATCATCGACCCTTTACTCTCGGTAATTACAAACATAAGTTTTGATCATGTAGGATTTCTGGGCGATACGCTTACCAAAATAGCATTCGAAAAAGCAGGAATAATAAAGCAAAATACACCCGTAGTAGTTGGAGAATGGATCCCCGAAACCAGGGCTGTATTTGAACAGAAAGCCCTGAAAATGAACAGTCCATTGTTTACTCCTGATGTTGAAATGCAATTTGAGGCCTATGAAAACGGAAAAATGCTTTGCAAAACATCAAAAGGAAGCCATTATGTTTCGGGACTTACGGGCATGTATCAATTAAGAAATCTGGCTACGCTACTGAAAGCCATTGATGTTTTTCGCGCAATCCCTGACAGTTCTTTCAATATTGATGAAGTATCGTTACGAAAAGGTATTGAACAGGTAGTGGAACTTACCGGCCTGCGTGGGCGCTGGGAAATGTTACAAACGTCGCCTTGCGTAGTGGTTGATACTGGTCATAATGTAGGAGGAATTACTTATGTAGTGGAACAACTGAAACAACAAAGTTTTGACCGCTTGCATATCGTTATTGGCATGGTGAACGATAAAGACATCAATCATGTGCTCGATTTATTGCCGCGAGATGCTGAATACTACTTCACACAAGCCAATGTTGCCCGGGCTTTAGCCGCTGATGAAATGAAATTGCAAGCCGAAAAACACGGTTTAGCTGGTCATGCTTACCCTTCGGTTCGGGAAGCAGTGGATGCGGCTAAAAAAAATGCGTCCGACACGGATTTTATATTTATCGGAGGAAGTAATTTTGTTGTAGGCGAAGCATTGAAACCCTGATTTATCTCCAACTGTCTTTATTGATTTTATCTTTTTTGTGTCGACAATACAAACTTTTGATGTCGTAAGTATAGTGAAACCAATTAAGTTGTCATGAACAATAGTTGTTGAAAAAGGACTAATTTCGATAGTTCTTGTTTAAATAACACTATATCATTCAATTTTAAAATAAAAAATAAGGAATCATATTACTCTCTTTCACTGCACATTAATATCTACCTACTAGAAAAACACTTCAGCAGACTGCTTGAGACTTTTTTTATGTTTTGAAATTTTATACATTTTTTCATTACATTTGTCACAGTTTTTCAAGCTTAATCTAATGTTTAATACTAATAACCCTGATACTCTTGGCGACGATGAGGCTCTGATTCTTTTATCAAAACAAAAGGACAAGGAGGCATTTACAATCATCTATCAAAAGTACCATCAATATCTTTATGCATTGGCATATCGTTTTCTGAAAGATAGCGATATGGCTGAAGATGCCGTACAACAGGTATTTGTGAAGTTCTGGGAAATTATCCACGAAATAGAGATTGACATAAGCCTGAAAAACTACCTTTATAGCATGACCAAAAATCATATTCTGAATCAGTTCAGAAAAAACAAGGAAACAATTTCGCTGAACTACATAAATGCTCAGGTTGAATTTACAGATGATGCAGATATAATAAAAGCAATGGAAGATGTGGAACTTGCAAGTTTGCTGCGCAAAGGTATCGACAGTTTACCCCATCAAAAGAAAGACATTTGCAAAATGAAAATCGATGATCATAAAAGCAACCAGGAAATTGCCGATGAGATGGGATTGAGCATCAATACCGTAAAATCGCACTATCAGGAAGCAATAAAAATGCTGCGTAAATACTTTAAACAAATAAAATTGATGTTTTTTTGAAAATAATTGGATTTCAACTAATTTTTTTTTGAAAATACTGTGTCAATAGATATAAGAAAAGAAGCTCACATGAACACTCCCGACAAAAGCACGATAAATAAAGTAATTGATGGAATTGCCTCGCACGAAGAAGCAAAACAGGTTACCGAATGGTTCTCAACAACAGTTGAGGGTCAGGCGTATTTATCGGCGCTTATCAGCAGGGACTTTCAGTTGATCGAAAAAGGTGAGTTGGATGCCAACCTGCCGATTGCTGCTATCTCAGAAGAAATGCTCGAAAATATATTTAAGGCTATACGCAGGAAGAAGATTCGACGTTATAGCTGGCGAGTGGCTGCGGTGCTCATTCCTTTTGTTTTGTTTATGAGTCTTATTTCGTACACAAATTCACAAATCAATTTATTTGGAGCACCTACCTATTCCGAAATATATGCACCAAAGGGCGAACAGGTACGTGTATTTTTTCAGGATGGAAGCGAAGCCTATCTGAATTCGGATACCAAAATACGCTATCCTAAGCAATTTGGGTTATTCAACCGCAAGATATTTCTCGAAGGAGAAGCATTTTTTAAAATTGCTTCCAATAAAAACCGGCCTTTTATTGTTGACATCAACAATTCCAGTATTAAAGTGACCGGGACATCGTTCAATGTAAAAGCTTACAAACATGATGAACTGCTGGAGGTAGTACTTCAGGAAGGTAAAATAACGTTCAACACTCCTCAGCAAAGCTATCAGATGCTGCCGGGGCAATTGGCTGTGTACGATAAAATAAAAGGTTTGTGCACCATCAAAAACGTACTTAATTCATCAGAAGCATCGATGTGGAAGGACAACTATTTCGTATTCAGAGATACACCATTAGCCGAAGTACTCAAGGCTGTGAATCGACGTTTCGATGTTGATTTCAATATCCGCGATCCTAAGGCGCTGAAATATTCGTATACAATCACCACCCGACATACATCCATCGAAAATTTAGTAAAAGAATTAGAAATCATTGCTCCGGTGAAATTTAATTTAAACAACAATGTGATTAATATTTCGCTGAAATAGGCGATTGATAATCTATCTGTTATAACATTTTTATTTATTTTTTTTGAAATATTTCATTTCCCTCTCATTCTTTTTCTATTCCCGTGTGTCTATTATTCAGACCTTAGATTTAAAGTAACTTTAATGCAACTGCCAAATGTTTTTTATACATCCGGCAGCTTACATGCCAAATACTGTGTTCAGTACTTGCGTTATAAACAGATTGCATTAAATATTGACATACTTGTGTTTAAGGACTTATATAGAATTGGATTAGATTTAATACTTTATAATGTTTAACTTAATAATGTCTGTATCATGAGAAAATCCTTCATTAAAAGGCGGGCGTTAATTCTATTTACTCTTTTGCTCTTTGGTTTCTCCACAACCATAATGGCACAGAAAGTAAATCTGAATTATAGCAAGCAAAGTTTGAGAACTGTTTTGAAAAGCATAAGCCAGCAAACCGGCTATAGTTTGGCATACAGTAAAGAAGTAGTTAACCTTGACGAAAGTGTCAGTATCAATGTGAACAACGCTGAACTTTCGGAAGTGATGACTAAACTATTATCACCTTATCAATTGGCCTACGAAATTAAGGAGAACAAAATCTTTATCGTAGCAAATTCCGAATTAGCTGCCAACAAAGCAGCTTCATCGCAACAAAGTTCAGTAAACGTACAAATTCAGGGTGTAGTGACCGACGAAACAGGCTCACCTATTATTGGAGCTAACATTTCGGTGCCCAACACTTCAATTGGTACAATCACAAACTTCGACGGCAGGTATAATTTGAGCGTTCCAAAAGGCGCCGTAGTAAAATTCAGCTACATAGGTTACACCGACCAAAACAAAACCATCACAAATCAAAGTGTTGTCAATGTTCAACTATCAGAAGATGTTGAAACACTGAACGAATTGATTGTTGTTGGTTACGGAGTACAAAAGAAAAGTGTTGTGACAGCTGCCATTAGC
>JAYFRI010000270.1:0-10890 GCA_034926015.1 Paludibacter sp.
TTTCCGCTTTCGAACACAAAAGGCTGGCGTATGCGATCACCCGATGGAAGTTCGCAAAAAATATACGCTATTCTTGCACTATCGCAAACTCCTTCGAACACAAATCCACCGTTTTCTATTTTCACGCTATCGGTCGAAACCCACACCCTATTGATACGTTCTTTGATAAAAACAGTCTGTCCGTTCATTTCTGCATCGGCAGTTGTACCTTCAATTTTATACTTTGAACTATTGCAACCAATCAACAGAACTACTGATAATAAGGTAAATATGACTTTTTTCATCTTTTACATTTTTAGATTTTAAAAAAATAGTTTTGAAAGTCAACCGAATGGTGATAACTTTGCCTGCAAAGATGCAAAATATTTTTAATAAATTACCTATTCTTTAGTCAAATATATCGCATGCAGGGAATTTCAAAAACAATAATAGATTGGTATCGGCAGAACAAGCGCGAATTACCGTGGCGCGACATTAAGGATGCGTACAAAATATGGATCTCGGAAATCATTTTGCAGCAAACCCGCGTCAATCAGGGCATGAATTACTACCTGCGTTTCGTGAAACGTTTTCCCGATGTAAAATCGCTTGCCAATGCCGATGAAGAAGAGGTGCTTAGGTACTGGCAGGGGCTGGGGTATTATTCACGTGCAAGAAATTTACACAAAGCTGCACATCAGATTATGGATCGCCACAACGGAGTTTTCCCAACTGAATTCAGCGATATTATTACGCTGCCCGGAATTGGTGTTTACACCGCCTCTGCAATATCTTCGTTTGCCTACAATCAGCCTTATGCGGTGGTCGATGGGAATGTTTACAGAGTATTGGCCCGCTATTTTGGGATTGAAACTCCTATTGATACTCCAAAAGGCATAAAGCAATTTGCCGAAATGGCCAACGCAATACTTGACCATGAAAATGCAGGTTTACACAATCAGGCATTGATGGAATTCGGAGCCTTACAATGCATCCCTGTTTCGCCCGATTGCCTTAACTGCCCACTAACGTTGAGCTGTAAAGCTTTTGAAAACAAGCTCATCGCAACACTTCCGATAAAAGAGAAAAAAGTAAAAGTAAAGGAACGCTTTTTCAATTATCTTTTTATAAATATGAATGAGAATACATTTTTACAGAAAAGAACAAATAACGATATCTGGAAAAATTTGTACGAATTTCCATTGATTGAAACGGAAAAACAAATTTCTATCGATGAGCTAACAGCTCACAATGACTTTATTGTGCTATTCAGGGATATTGAAGACATAAATATAAGGAACATATCGGCTCCTGTAAAGCACATACTTACACATAGAATTATTTATGAAACCTTCGTAACAATCGAGATAAGGAGAAGCAACAAACAACTTGAAAAACTAACAAAAACTTCACTATCTGACGTACAAAATTTTGCTGTCTCGCGATTGATTGATCTTTTTCTTCAAAACAGAGACAAATGATGATCTTTTTATGGCACAAAAAAACCAATCAGATTTTCTGACTGGTTTTTTTATGTAAACTACCAATGGTTTATTTGGAAAAAAAATACTTCTGAACCAATGCCTCGAATTCATTATAGTCGCGATATCCAATTTCAGAAACAAAGTTCGATTTGCTATTCACAAAAACAATCGTCGGCATAGCTTCTATTTTGAAAAGTCTTGCTATCTCAGGCTCCTGATCCACATCGATCTTATAAACAAGCAATTTTCCCTTATACTTATTCTGAATGGCTTGCAAATGAGGCGCCAGCATTTTGCACGGACGACACCATACTGCATGAAAATCGAGAATTATGGGTTGATCGCCAATTCTTGTAAAAGTTTTATTTTTAGAAAAATCCCATACTTTTTGTTTAAAAAGCGCTGAATTAAGCTCCAGTATTTTTACATTTTCGGTAGTCTGCGCCGAAACACCAACGCTAATTATTAAACTTAATAGTAATAATTGAAAAGTTTTCTTCATCTTTAAAGTGTTTGTTTTAGTATTGAGTTATCTTTTATTTAATTTTTATATCTGAGTTGAATTCTACCAATACGAATAGTGGCCTTTTCAACATCATTCTGCAGCTTTTTTACATCTTTTTTTAGTATCCAAAAATCATAGGTAGCAGCAATTGCTTTTTTATCCTGATCGGCAAGATAGTAACTGAGTTTTTTTGTCCCTATCAAATCTACCTTTATGCGTTCAGCTTTATGGCTGGCAATAAAAGCAGTTATTCCACTATCAGCTTCATTCTTAAACGTGAGTGTTTCCCAATATGTGCCATCATTGTTGAATGAGTGAAAGTTATCGTCATTTACATTAAGCGTATCGGTTTGAGCAGACAAAGTTCCAATCGAAACTTTCAACGATTTATGGTTCAACTTAGTTCCTACTACGTTGCTTATGACATACAAATCAGCATTTTCATCAACATAACACTTTAAATAGTTACGGGACGTGTTTTGTTCAGTGGTTTGTGATTTATAAACAAAATTTCCGAATTCTTGATAAGTATCGTCTTTCTCAAATCTGAATTCTTTCTGCAGCGAATCCAGTTGGGCAAGTTTTCGAGGCAAAACACTGTTACTATACTTAAGAACATCAGCACTTTGCCTTCTGATAATCGTATCTTTAAGGGTGGCAGCAATTTTCCGTTTGGCCACAAGCCTTGGATATAGAATATTAATAGTATCAATCTGAAGCAATGCAGCATCAAACTGATTTCCGACAATCAGTTGTTCGATATTTTTAAGTTTTTCATCTGCATTTTTCTCTTCCTTAGCCCTTGAGTTACACGAATTCAGGAAAACTACACACAGTAAAAGAGCAATAAAAGATAATTTTGTTTGCATCGGGAATAAAAAAAAGTTTTTAGAGTTGAATATCCAGATTAGCATTAAAACATTAGTCCAATTGAAAAATCCATAGCCGAAGGGTAAATTTCAATAGGCATAGTATAATTATGCACATTGTCGTTCATATAATTATTACCTACAGCCACATTGGACAAAGCCAATTTATAATTGATTTCGCCAAATAATTTTAAGCCTTTATAAATGGTGTAACTGGTACCAATACCAAAAAAACATCCTACCGTACTGGGCGAAGTAAGAGCAAGAATATTCATTTCAGGCATTTCGGTATCGGGCAGAGTGGACTTGTGTACTTCGTTTGCCGAAAGAATAAACCCTGCGGTTGCACCTGCCTGCACATAATAACTCATTTTATCAAACGCTGGTGTATTTATTCTCAACCCAAGCGGAATTTCAATCTGCGAATAGTTGAGTTTGTAATTACTTCTGTTTGTTGGAGTATTTAAGGATTGATTATCGAAAACATAACCTCCAAAAGCATTGTAGCTGACCCCCGACACAACAGACAGCAATGAATTAATCTCGTACTGAGCCACAATGCCTACACCGTATTTTAAAGTTGCTCCATCGGCCTGCGCGTCGTTATGATTTACTTTTAGCCAGGAAACTGAAGGAGATATTCTGACACCAAAAGAAACATCCTCGAAATTTATTTTTGAAAAATCAACAGACTGATCCCGGTCACCTCTGAACTGTGCCTGAAGATGAACTGATATAAAAATGAAGATTGCTAATATAACTTTCTGTTGCATGGTCATATATTTTATATGGTTGATAATTTTTGCAAATTTAATTGATTTTTTTGAGAGGCTAAACACTCGTATTTTTTTATATTATCTCAACTATTTTCAGGCTGGTATTCAGCCACGAATCAAACCTTATCAATTGAAACGGTATAAGCAACTTAAAATTGCTCTAAAAGTCTTACAAAAATGATTCCACTTTCAGTATAAAACGAAAAGAAAAACAGAAATGTTTTTTCAGTGATTTTGCCAATATTAATATAAATTGAATATCTTTGCATATGGAATCATTTCAAAAACAGCTTTTAAATGTTGAGTAGTATTAAACAGACATTTTTATTTATCTCCATTTGTTGTTTGCTTTCTTCGTGCATCACAGCGAAAAAAGTAAACTACCTACAACCACCTGATTTTTACATTCCATCCTATAAAGATAGTATAACATTTGAAGATTACAAATTACGGGTAGGCGACCGGCTTTTCGTAAAAGTGTATTCGACCGACGAAAAAACGAATATACTTTTCAACGGAATGACAAACAATTCGCAAATGATGCTTTCAGGAACAGGTTCAGCCAGTGATTTATACACTTATCTTGTTGAAAAAAACGGTTCAATTACTTTCCCAATGATAGGCGAAATTCAAATGACCGGCCTTACACTCCGTCAGGCCACCGCTAAGCTTGAAAAGGCCATCGAACCAATTTTCAAATACAGCTCTGTTGAAATGCACATTACTAACAGGTTCTTCAGCGTGTTAGGTAGTGGAAAATCAGTATTCATAGCCATGCCGCAGGAAAAAATAAATATATTTAAAGCTCTTGCAATGGCCGGTGATATCGGCATTTACGGCGACCGGAAAAGGGTGAGACTAGTAAGAGAAACCGACAAAGGCTCGACGGTGAAGACATTCGACATCAGAAGTGCTGACATCATTCATTCAGAGTTCTTTTACATTCAACCTAATGACATTATTTATATCCAGACTGTAAACGAGAAATTTTTCAGTATCACAAACTTACCCGGTTTTATTTCGACAGCGATTTCTACATTTTCGTTTGGAGCATTGGTATATAATCTATTAAGTACGCCTGCTTCTACGCCCGAAACCACAACTCCTTAAAAACGTTGCGAATAAAAGGTGAAGCGAACAAAAACATGTATATGAATTAAATTTATGAGTAAAAATTTTTACATATTCTTCTTCCTCTTGCTAACAATTACCATGACTTCGTGTTATAACTACAGAAGTATCGGATTGCTACAGGAGAAAAATGCATCTCTTCCGAAGTATAAAGAATCGGAATATGTAGATTATCGCATCAGGGTGAACGATGAAATTATTTATCGTTTAATGACTTCGGACGTAACAATATCAAAACTAATTTCATCAGATAATTCCGGTTCGTCGCAAAACATGATCTCCTATAGAGTTTATCCGGATGGTACAATAGACCTGCCATTCGTAAAAGGAATTCACGTAGAAGGACTTACTCTGAATGAAGCTTCGAAAACAATTGAATTGAGATTTAAGGAACTCATTCCTGATGCAGCAGTAAAACTTTCATTAGCCAACAAAACCTTTACTGTAATTGGCGAAGCCGGAACAGGAGTTTATTATATCACCCGCGATAAATTTAATATCTATCAGGCACTTTCGATGTCGGGAGAATTAAATCATGCCGGGGATTACAAACGTGTAAGAATATTGCGTGAAAAAGGCAATGGCACTCAGGTGCTCGAATTTGACATCAGGCCCCGCAGTTTAATTGGGTCTGAGTATTATTATATATATCCAAACGATATTATCTATGTTCAGAGAGCATCCTCGAGTTTTTACAAAATCGAAAACAGCTGGAGCAGCTTTATGGGGATAATGTCTTCATTATCGCTTTTATTTACTGTACTATATTACGGAAATCTTTAATTATTATCTCTATTTACAAGCTGGGTTTTTAACTCAAAGTATTTACCCTAAAACCATATAAATTATGGATCAGAATAAAACGGATAAATCTTTCAACGATGAAGAAGGCTCGAACTTCGACATCATGGAGTGGGTACACAACTTTCTACATTACTGGTATTTATTTGTAATCGGTGTAATTATTTCCCTGGGGCTGGCTTACCTGCAAAACCGAAAATGGCTTCCAAGCTACAAAACATCGGGAACAATGATCATTGAAGAATACCGGACATCGAGCAGCACGCAAGCTCTGATGCAGGGCTTCGGCGTACAAGCCGGATACAAAAACGTTGACAACCAGGTTATTATGCTTGGATCATACGATCTAATTTCGAAGGTAGTGGATAGTTTGCCGCAATTGAAGGTAGAATATATCTCGAAGGGAAAATTCAAAACCCGTAATCTTTACAACACTTCACCTATTCAAATTCAGTCCGATTATATCGCTCCTGTAGCACTCAACCTTCTGTTTAAAATCAACCTGAATGCCAATGGCACTTATACTATAACTGCCGACGATGATAAAAAATTTAAGGAATTCAGAGCCGAAGGTAGAATTGGTGAACACCTGATGACCAAACTGTTTTACATCACCGTTAACAATACTAACAGTTACTACAGCAACGGGGAGCTTTATTTTGTTTTCCGTGACAAAGAATCGTTGGTAGCCGACTTCTCATCTCGTCTTGGATTCCAATATGTTGTTGAAGGTTCGTCGGTACTCGAAATATCGCTGGTAGGCGAAAACCCCGAAAGAGATATTGATTTTATCAACAAACTGGCCCAAACGTTCCTGCTTGATAACCTTGAACGGAAAAACGATGCCGCCAACAAAACAATTAACTTTATAGATACCCAGTTAGCGAACATACAGCAATCTCTTTCTGTATCGCAGGACGAGTTAACAAATTTCAGGCAACGAAACCAAATCATCGATGTATCAAGCCATACAGGCGAGTTACTCGGAAAAGCTACGCAATACGACAGCGAACTTTCTGCACTGAAATTACGGGAGACCTACCTCAACTACTTATCCAACTATCTAAAAACCAACCTGGAAGAAGGATCAGTTGTTGCTCCTTCAAGTTTAGGCCTGAATGAACCGATGTTAATGTCGCTTGTACAGCAAATCAACGAATTAACCCTTAAAAGAAGTGAACTCAGCGAAAAGAATTTTTATTATGCCAAATACACACGGGACATTGAAAACGTAAAAACAGCTATCAATGAGGTGGTCAGAAGTATGCGGGCCGGTATTCAGATTGAAAAAAACGAATTCAACAGCAGAAACGCAAAGGTACAATCCGAAATCAATCAATTACCATCCAAGGAATTGGAAATGATTGCAATTGAACGCAAGTACAAAATGGATGATAATTATTACACCTTCTTTTTACAGAAACGGGCTGAAGCTGAAATTCTCAAATCGTCCAACACTCCCGACAACAACATACTTGATACTGCTCGTATAATGAGTATTACCAATGGTGGAACCAAATCAAAGACAACAATGATATTTCTTTTGTTTGGCATTATGATACCTGCACTGATTGTAGTGTTGAAAGAATTACTTAACAACACGGTAAGATCGAGTAAGGACATAGAAAAAAATTCGGACTTTCAGGTCATTGGTATGGTAAGACACACTCAGTCATTCGACACCTTGCTTGTCCCCAAAAATCCCCGGTCGGCGTTTACCGAAGCATTTCGCGTAATTCGTACGCGCATAGAATTTATTGTGCAGCGCAAGAAAAACATAATGATAATGATCACCTCTGGAGAATCCGGAGATGGCAAAACATATTTCGGTATCAATTTGGCCGGCATCTATGCAATGTCCAGTGCCAAAACAATATTGGTGGATATGGACATACGGAAACCAAGTGTAAACGGACGTTTCAACATCACAAATACCGAAGGAGTTACAAATTATTTGATAGGCCAGTGCGAACTTGAAGATGTGATTCTACGTTTGCCAGGAGTAGATTACGATATTTTGCCGGCTGGTACTGTACCACCCAACGCCGGCGAACTTATCAGATCCGAAAAATTACTTGACATGTTTGCAATCCTGAGAAAACAGTACGATTTTATTATTGTCGATACAAGCCCGATCGGCATTGTAGCCGATGCTTATTCGTTAGCGCAGATTTCAGATGTAAATCTTTATGTTGTGCGTAACGAAAAAACAAGCAAAAGCGTACTTAAAAAAATAACTTCTCAACTTAAAGCTGATAACATCAATAATATATTTACAATAATGAACGATGTGTCGACCGAAGAAAATAAGTATTCAAAGTATTATTCAAAAAAATATACTTACGGATATAATAGTTACGGTTATATGTCAGGATCAAAAACCAATAAGAAAAGTGATTTATCTGATAAGTATTTTCAATACTATGAGGACGACAGAGATTTATAATTTTAAAATTAAATTCTATTTTATATAAACCAAATGAAAAAAGTTGCATTAATTACCGGGATTACCGGACAGGATGGTGCTTATTTAGCTGAATTGTTATTAAAAAAAGGATATATAGTTCACGGCCTTAAGCGGCGTTCATCGCTCTTCAATACCGACAGGATTGACCATTTGTATCAGGATCCGCATGTCGATGACCGTAATCTGATTTTGCATTATGGCGACATGACTGATTCGATGAACCTTACCCGGATTATTCAGGAAACACAACCCGACGAAATATATAATTTAGCGGCCATGAGCCATGTGAAGGTAAGTTTTGATACTCCCGAATATACAGCCAATGCCGATGGAATAGGAACATTACGCATATTGGAAGCCGTTCGCTTACTCGGACTTGTGGAGAAAACACGTATTTATCAGGCATCTACCTCCGAATTGTATGGTTTGGTACAGGAGGTTCCTCAAAAAGAGAGTACTCCATTCTATCCACGTTCGCCCTATGCAGTTGCCAAAATGTATGCCTATTGGATAACAGTAAACTACCGCGAAGCCTACAATATGCATGCAAGTAACGGTATATTATTTAATCATGAATCGCCGTTGCGGGGCGAAACTTTTGTTACACGAAAAATCACCCGCGCAGCTGCCCGCATTGCCATGGGGATGCAGGAAAAATTATTTCTCGGCAATCTTTCATCGCAGCGCGACTGGGGACATGCCAAAGATTATGTAAGAGCAATGTACCTTATTTTACAACAAGATACACCTGATGATTACGTGATTGCAACCGGCATCACTACAAGAGTGCGGGAATTTGTGCGCATAGCATTTGCCGAAATTGGTATCGAAATTAAGTTCGAAGGCGAAGGAGTCAACGAAAAAGGATATATCAATTCGGTAGATGAAACCCGCTTTACTGAAAGCGTAGGAAAGGAATTTCTTGATAACATTAAATCGGTAAAAAATGCTGTTATCGAAGTGGATAGCGCTTACTTTAGACCCACCGAAGTGGAATTGCTTATCGGAGACGCCACAAAATCGCGTACGAAGCTCAACTGGACACCTGAATATGACCTGAAATCGCTCGTAGAAGACATGATGCGTTCCGACATTAAGATCATGAAAAAAGAAACTTATCTGAAAGAAGGTGGATTCAGAATATTAAATTATTTTGAATAAACCGACAATCGGAAAATGAGATTTTAAACACATCGCGATCTTAAAAAGAAAAAAAAATGGATAAAAACGCAAAAATATACATTGCCGGCCACAATGGTATGGTAGGTTCGGCAATAAAACGCAATCTGGAATCCAAAGGTTACAATAATATTGTTACTCGTTCGTTTTCCGAACTAAATTTGCTTAGCGAAAAACAAGTCATCGATTTTTTTGATGCAGAACAACCTGAATATGTGGTGCTGGCTGCAGCCAAAGTAGGAGGAATAGTTGCCAACAACACTTATCGTGCTCAGTTTATCTACGAGAATCTGATGATTCAAAATCATGTCATTCATCAAAGTTATACACACGGGGTAAAAAAACTGCTTTTTTTGGGTTCATCCTGCATCTATCCCCGGATGGCAGAGCAACCTATACAGGAAGAAGCATTACTCACCGGATTGCTTGAGCAAACCAATGAACCTTATGCTATTGCTAAAATTGCCGGTATCAAGATGTGCGAAGCCTATCATGCACAATATGGTTGTAATTTCATTTCGATAATGCCAACAAATCTGTATGGAAAAAATGATAATTACGACCTCGAAAAATCGCATGTGCTACCTGCCCTGATTCGAAAAATGGTGTTGGGAAAATACCTGAACGAAAAGAAGTGGGACGCCATTCGTACCGATCTGAACAATTTACCTATCGAAGGTGTAAATGGTTCTTATAGCGAAGATGTAATTCTGAAAGTATTCGAGAAATACGGAATAACTGAAAAAGACAATACTGTCACCATCAATTTATGGGGAACAGGTGCTCCATTGCGCGAGTTTCTGCACGTCGACGACATGGCCGATGCAAGCGTATTTCTGTTATTGAACTATGATGCTCCCGACACTACCCCATCGCATATAAATGCTGGATCAGGCGTCGATCTTTCTATTCGCGAACTATCAGAAATCGTTCGGAAAGCGGTTGGATATAAGGGTGACATTTTCTGGGACAGCTCTAAACCCGATGGAACACCCCGAAAACTGATGGATTCATCCCGTTTACATAATTTAGGCTGGAAACCATTGATAAGTCTCGAAAATGGAGTAAAAAGAGTTGTTGCCAATTATTTAAACGAAGTTTTAAATTAATTTTAAGAATGAATATAGCTATTGTTGGAACCGGATACGTAGGTTTAGTATCGGGAACTTGTTTTGCCGAAATGGGTATTGATGTCACTTGTATCGATATTGATGCAAAAAAAATTCAAAATCTAAAAAAAGGAATCATTCCTATCTATGAACCCGGACTCGAAGATATGATTCTGCGGAATGTAAAAGCCGAAAGATTACACTTCACAACCAAAATAACTGATGTTTTAGACAATGTACAGGTGATATTCAGCGCTGTAGGAACTCCTTCGGGCGAAGATGGCAGTGCTGATTTAAAGTATGTGCTTGAAGTGGCGCGTTCCATTGGTCAGCACATGAAAAAATACATATTGCTGGTAACCAAAAGCACCGTTCCCGTAGGAACTGCCCGTTTGGTACGCCATACAATTCAGGAAGAGCTTGACAAAAGAGGACTTGACATTGATTTTGATGTAGCTTCCAACCCCGAATTTCTGAAAGAAGGTGATGCCATTAAAGATTTTATGAGCCCTGACCGGGTGGTGGTAGGTGTAGAAAGTGAAAAAGCAAAAGAAATGATGACAAAACTCTATCGTCCTTTTTTGCTGAAC
>JAYFRI010000120.1:0-6214 GCA_034926015.1 Paludibacter sp.
AACGAGGCTGGCAATCACGACACTTATTATGTGTACAATGATTTAGGGCAACTCTGTTACGTACTACCACCTTTGGCAGCCGACGCGTCAGGCTCGGCTGATGCCGTAAACAAATATGGGTATGTATATAGGTACGATGCACGGGGTAACTGTACCTATAAAAAACTACCCGGGTGCGAACCTATTACAATGACCTATTATCCCGATGATCTTTTGATGACGAGTCAGGATGGTAATCAGCTGGCTAAGAGCGAATGGTTGCATTACGAATACGATGGAGTGAGACGGTTGATAAGGACTTCGTTGGTTTCAAGCTCCGGAACTGTAGTGCTTACTGAAAATTATTACGACAATTATAATTTTATAGGTACTCTGACCACTCTGAATTTCGTTACAGAAAATGGCTACGATGGGCAACACAATTCAGCAAAAGGTTTACTAACGGGGACACGTACCTATTCGTTGAATGATATAGAGAAGTGCACCATCACTGCCTTGTATTACGATTATCAGGGACGTGTAGTCCAAACACGAAGTTCTAATTATCTGGGAGGTTACGATTTAGAATATAAAAAAATTAGTTTTATTGGTAAAGTATTAATGTCAGAACAAATACATAGTGTAGCCAATGACTATCCTCCCGGAAACGCAGATTTTTCTTTTACAGAAAATAAAGAAATTTATATCTACGATTACGATCATGCAGGTAGATTGACAAATACATATCGTAATGGGCAACTTTATACCACTCAAAAGTATAATAATCTGGGTCAACTTACTGAAAAGATAACTCTTAGCGGTATAGACACAACAGCTTATACCTATAATATACGTGGGTGGATGAAAGATATAAACGGAACTCATTTTAGTCAGAATTTGTATTACAACGATCCTATTGCAGGAGCGGATGCTTGTTATAATGGAAATATCTCTGCCATGAAGTGGAAGTCGGCAGGAGAGACCGAAATGCGTGGTTATACTTTCGAATATAACAATTTAAATCGCTTACTGAATGCTAATTATGGTGAGGGAGATAATTTGCAGGCAGCCATTGGTCGTTTCAACGAGGAACTAACCTATGACAAAATGGGAAATATTATGTTTTTAAAACGTTATGGTGTAAGTAGTAAATACAATAACAACTTTCTTTATAACCTTATCGACGATCTGGAATATACCTACAGTGGCAATCAATTGAAAACTGTCGATGATCATGCTGAAGAAGAAGAGTCTGTTTTTTTTGAAGGTGTTGCTGATTTTAAAGACAGAAGTAATGCCAGTAAGCAGTATTTCTATGATGCGAATGGTAATATGACCAAAGATTTAAATAAAGGTATTGATACAATTCGATATAATTTACTAAATTTGCCTCAGGAAATTGTGTTTGCTAATGGTGACCGAAGTTTATATAAATACAATGCGGCAGGTATAAAATATCAGGTTACACATTATACCTACCTCGATACTGAATTAAATCCGATTCAAGGCAATGGAGTTGCCATGTACGACACGCTAACTTATGATTACGATGGTAGTTATGTATATCGCGATCATTACTTTAATATGCTTATGACTCCCGACGGGTATATGCATATAAGCGATATAACACCTGAAAATTGCTTTTATGCCAAGGATCATTTAGGTAATAATCGTGCGACTTATTATATAACGCCAATGTCAGAATTAGGAGTGCTTGTAAAGGATATAAACAACTACTATCCTTTCGGCATGGAATTCAATGAAAAACCTGTCGTGTTCAATGTTGGTTTTAATCCTGAACTTGACTTTACTTACAACGGTAAGGAATCTCAAACTATGCACGGATTAAATATGATGGATTATGGCGCAAGATTTATTGATATGGCAAATCCTGTGTGGCCGGGTCCAGACCCTTTAATGGAAAAGTTTTATAGTATTAGTCCGTATGCGTATTGTTTGAATAATCCAGTAAATGCAACAGATCCAGATGGGAAAAAACCTGTATGGAATGGTCAATATGGAGATGACAGTAAATACATAGATGATGTCACCAATAATGAAGTAAATTGGAATCAGGTTCAGAACTATATGAATTACGGAAATTATGATGGGCAACAGAAATTAGAAAACAGCAACAATGAATCAAGCCATACAATTACCCCATTTCGAGTTGGCGTAGAATGGTTATCTGGCGAGGGTGAAAAAAATCGAGTTTTTGTTAATAGTGATAATTTTACAGAACTGCTAAAAAAGCACAGCTTTATATCAGACTACAAAAAAGTTATTGCATATTTAATCGCCAAAGGAAAGTTATCAGGTGAAGACCCATATAAACTAAGTGGAATACAAGGAGTAGGAAAATATATTAAGGATTACTCAACTCTATTAACAGGAGGATTAACTGGAAATCTCGCAGTTACTTATTTAGGATCATATAAATTAACATGGAGTGTTATAAAAAAGGATGGAAACTCTGCAACAGTTCTCTTTGAGGTATCAAATTCTTCAACAGTACAATCAGCAACAAGACCGCCAGTATTGGGATATACTCCATTATGGCAGAATACTGTTGGAAAAGGATTAAATGAAGCTTTTTCAAGTGGACCACTTTCTAAAACAGCTCAACGATTTGTATGGACAGAAAAAATTGAATTAAAATGAAATATATATATGCACTACTTATATCTTGTACATTCTTCTCTTGTAAAGAAGTACAACGAAACGAAATCGTTGGAGCATGGAAATCTCAGGATGGTTGTATTCTATATTTGAAAAACGATAGCACTTTTAAAATTATAGATTTACCTGAATCCATTTTGTTTGACAGTAAATCTAATAACAAACTGACGAGTATAGGAGAATGGGAATTAATCAATTTTGGGAATAATTGGAGGATTGAATTGACATTTTCTGAAAGTGATATTAGACCATATTTGTTTAGTAACGGTTTACTTATTGAAAGAAAAATTAGTGTTACAAAAAATTATTGGTCTATTTATTTTTATGATGGAAATAATGATGAGAAATATATATTCAATAAAATATCTTCAATAAAACAAAATGAGAGTAGATGACAAATATATCTAAAATATTTGTAAACTTATGTTTATCCTGTCCTCCCGGATGTTCTTTAAATGAACTAAAGTTGGCGCACGTTGCTTTGTCCTTTCGGATATGTGATGAGGAGAACTAAAGTTGGCGCACGTTGCTGGGATTTGTAATCCCAGCTTCTTGTATTATAAGGACCTGCCTGCTGCAGGCAGGTTTGTAATCCGCTAGGTTCAGATTTTATATTAAAATAGTTATCTTTGCTCAATAAATATATTTAACCATGGATATACAACATAGAATAAATGGAGAAGTATACTTTGTAACAGATACAGTAGTAGATTGGGTAGATATTTTTACACGTCCCATTTACAAACATATTGTGATAGAATCGTTGCAGTATTGTCAGGAACACAAAGGTTTAATTATTTATGCGTGGGTGTTAATGAGCAATCATTTACACGCCATAGTTGGAAGTGAAGGAGAGGCTAAAGTTTCGGATATTTGGCGTGACTTTAAAAAATTTACCAGTAAGGAAATAATTGCCACTATAAAGACAGAAATCTCTGAAAGCCGATCGGAATGGATGTTGAATCGTTTTGAGTATTCAGGAAAGAACGACAAGAAGATAAAGAATTATCGTTTTTGGCAAGAAGGCAATGATGCTCAGGGGATATACCTTAATGAATATTTTGAACAAAAGTTGAATTATATTCACTATAACCCGGTAAAAGCAGAAATTGTAAACAGGCCTGAAGATTATCGCTATAGCTCGGCGATTGATTATGCAGGAGGGAAAGGACTTTTAAAAGTGGTAGTTGTATAAACAGGAAACTGTTTCGGATTGCAAATTCTTATAATACATTACGAGGTGATTACAAATCACCTCAAACGTTCGCGAAGCTCTTACATTAAATGAAGATATCCGGTGGGACGGGGGCTTTTTAAGGCTCGACTAATTATGTAAATAATGTCGCAAATGCAACCACAATAAGTCAAATATGAAAAATAATTTTAGGCAAATAACATAAATTGTGTATAAAGCAATGATTTGCCTGTTGACAGTAAAAAAGCCGACATTTTTAGTCGGCTAATCTCCTTAAATTATCAATGGCATTGCTAATGTCTTTTCCGCTGGGTTGCTGGAAAATTTCCAGGTCGAAAAAGCCCGCTGCTGATAACACATGATCGAATACATCGGCTTGTATCGATTCGTATTCAGTCCATTTTGTAGTGTTTGTAAAACAATAAATTTCGATGGGTACACCTCTGTCTTCAATAGCTAATTGTCTTACCATTAACGTCATTTCTTTGCTTATGCGCGGATGGTTTTTAAGGTAATTTTCCACATAATGTCTGAAAACCCCGATATTTGTCATTCGTCGTCCGTTAATCAAAATAGAGGTGTCGATATTGTTATTCGCATTGTATTCTTCAATTTCCTTCTGACGTTTGTTGATATATTCAGTCAGCAGATTGAATTTTTTATAACGTTCGCGTGTGTCAGGGTCGACAAACCGAATGGATTGAGCGTTGATGTAAATGGCTCTTTTAATGCGTCTTCCACCGCTTTCAACCATTCCACGCCAGTTCTTAAAACTATCCGAAATAAAATAGTAAGTTGGAATAGTGGTGATAGTGCGGTCGAAATTCTGCACTTTTACAGTGTTCAGATTTATGGCCAATACATCGCCGTCGGCATTAAACTTTGGCATTTCAATCCAGTCACCTACGCGCACCATGTCGTTCGACGAGATTTGCACGCTTGCCACCAATCCCAAAATGGTATCTTTAAAAATCAGTAATAAAATAGCGGTCATTGCCCCGAATGCACTCAGAAAATACAAAGGCGATTTTGCCAGCAAAATGGAAAGTATGAGAATGCCGGTAGCCAGATATAAAATGATGCGAATAAGCTGAAAATAACTGGTGATAGGCTTCTCGCGGAATGCTGCTGTTTTCGACAGACTGAATTCGATGACTTTCAGAAACGAAAGTATCAGTATTAAACCCACAATGACCAAATAGGAGTCGGTAAGTTTATATATGAAAGGCAAAAAGCCAGAATGATCAGAAAAAACAACCGGAGCAGCCACTTTTACAATTACTGCGGGTATAATATGAGCCAGTCCGTTGAATGTGTGCTGATCGGCCAGAATGTCGTCCCATTTTACGGGAGTGTGTCGGATGATTTTGTAAATGTAGTTGATAACCACCTTTTTGGTAATCCAAAAGGCCAGAAACGACAACAAAATCAGAATGACTAACAGTATCAGCAATCGCAGATGAATAATGATCTCGTGCGACACGCCCCAGTTGTTGAGCAGGCTGTCGATCATATTTTTAATATATTGCATCATGGTTTTTCAGGGATCTGTATTTATATGCTTTTTCGTTGCAAAAGTAACGAAAATTTTCCACTCATGCCGATTGGTCGGTGAAACCTGAATTATTCCAATTCCCCATGTCCTTCAGGATATGTAATTAGATGAACTAAAGTTGGCGCACGTCGCTGGGATTTGTAATCCCAGTTTCTTGTATTATAAGTATTTACAATCCGCTAAGTTAAATAATTAGATTAAATAGTTATCTTTGCTCAATAAATATTTTGCAGCGGTAGGTATCTCGGATTACAAATCCTTATAATACATTACGAGGTGATTGCAATTATTCCCTTCGGTCATGACCGTTGGTTCACCTCAGACGTCCGCGAACTCACATTAGCAGCTACCAAAGCACAAAAAACAAGATATAATAGCACAAAGTCTGCCCAATTGAAGGTTGGGCAGACTTTGTAGATTTTCTGTTTTATTCACTTTTAACTTCTTAACTTCTTAACTTCCTAACTTCCTATCTTCTTAACTTCTATTGAGAGATAATCTTTCCCTGACATTCTCATTATTTTTTCTTTTTGCCCCAGTAGGTAGCGTTTAGATTCTTTTCGGTTCCTGCATATACAAATGTTACACGGCGTGGGGTGGCTTCCCAGTCTACTTCGCGTTCCACGCATACAATAACGTTGCCCAGTTTCAGCTGCTTTTTCGTTGCATCATAACTCCAGTTGCCGGTTAGCGCTCCTGTCATGGTGCCGTCGGTTTTGAGGGTAAGTGCGGTGCTGCTGTTTTGTACGCCATAGCTGTATTTCAGGTTGATATGCTCCCATGTGCCTGTGAGTGAGTCTTTGGTT